>JANORU010000129.1:0-7083 GCA_031415475.1 Hyphomicrobium sp. | reverse complement strand
ACTTCACAGGTAACCCAAACCTCGTGAACCGAATTGAAGGCGAACACGATATCGCCTTTGCCTGGGCGCTGATGGCGGGCGTCGGCTATCAGGTCTCGGACCGCGCGATCCTCGATCTCGGATACCGCTACATCAACATGGGTGACGCCCAGTCGGGCTGTGTCGACAGCGCCGGGTTTGTCAACCCGCGCGTCCAGATCGAAGATATCGATGCCCACGAAATCAAGGTCGGCATGCGCTACCACTTCGGCGGCAGCGACTGCTGCGCCTACGGACCGATGAAATAACCCAACTTAAGTATTGCTGCGTTGATCCGGCCGGGCTCTCGCAAGAGGGCCCGGCCATTAGCGTTTTTGGTGGTCAAAGCGGTCATTTTGCCGCCAGATCAACCAAGCCGGATAAGATCATTGATCTCCTAGGCCGTTGCTGGGTATATGAGCCCGGCTCAGGGCATCCTCTCTCCTCGTATGGTCCGGCAAGACGGCCGGGCCGCAGTGCGAGCCGCGGCGAAGAGGCCCATCGAGGTATGCCAGAGCGCCGTGCGGGCGTGGCGGAACTGGTAGACGCACTGGATTTAGGTTCCAGCGGCGCAAGTCGTGGGGGTTCAAATCCCTCCGCCCGCACCACAGTTTCTTACGAATGGCTGGCTCCGCATTGGAGCAGGCCGCCGGTTTGGCCGGATAGGCCGTGTTCAACGTTCGCGCAAGAAGGCAACAGACGATGCAGGTTACAGAGGCAAACCAGGACGGACTGAAGCGGACGCTGAAGGTGGTCGTTGGCGCCAGCGAACTCGGCGAGCGCTTCGCCACGCGGTTGGATCAGGTCAAAGACAGCGTCAATATTAAGGGCTTCCGCAAGGGCAAGGTGCCGGTTGCGCATATCAAGAAGGTCTACGGCCGTTCGCTGATGACCGAGGTGCTGCAGGACGTGATCCGCGACACCAGCCAGCAGGCGATCAAGGAGCGCAACGAGCGCCCGGCGCAGATGCCCAACATCGCGCTGACCGAAGATCAAGACGAAATCAACCGGGTGATCGATGGCAAGGCCGACCTTGCGTACTCGATGTCGTTCGAGGTTCTGCCGAAAATCCAGATTGCCGATTTCACGACGCTGAAACTTGAACGGCTGACCGCCGACGTCGATGACGCGACATTGCAGAAGTCGATGGACGATCTCGTTCAACGCGCCGGCAGCTTTGACGTTGAAGTCGGCCGCAAGGCTGAGATGGGCGACCGCGTCACCATCACCTACGAAGGCCGGATCGACGGCGAAGCCTTCGATGGCGGCAAGGGCGACGGCCTGAGCCTCGTTCTTGGCAACGCCAACTTCATCCCGGGCTTTGAAGAAGGCCTAGTTGGCGCAACGGCGGGCGAGCGGCGCGACGTCGCCGGCACCTTCCCGGCCGACTACCCGGTTGAGACACTGGCCGGCAAGCACGCTGTTTTCGACGTCACCGTCGGCAATGTCGAAAAGCCGGTGGTGGCCGTCATCGACGATGAGTTCGCCAAGGCGATGGGCGCTGAGAGCGTCGACAACTTGAAAGAGATGGTGTCGAAGCAGATCAAGGCCGAATTCGATGGCGCCGCGCGCATGAAGCTGAAGCGCGAGCTGCTCGACCAATTGGAAAAGGTGCACGATTTCGAGTTGCCGCCGTCGCTCGTCGCGCGCGAATTCGATGTCATCTGGAATCAGCTCCAGGCAAGCCTTGCCCAGCAAGGTAAAACGATCGCCGACGAAGGCAAGACCGAAGACGAGTTGCGGGCGGAGTATCAGTCGATTGCCGAGCGGCGCGTCCGTCTTGGCCTGGTCGTTGGCGAGATCGGCGCGAAGAACCTTGTCGAAGTTACACAGGACGAGTTGCGCCGGGCGCTGTTCGAGCAGGCGCGCCGCTATCCCGGCCGCGAGAAGTTCGTCTACGAATACTTCGAGAAGACGCCGGGCGCCTTGCAGGAACTGCGGGCGCCGATATTCGAAGACAAGGTCGTTGATTTGATCCTGGAAAAGGCCAAGCCGTCGGAGAAGAAGGTCACCCGGGAAGAACTTTACGAGCAGGTCAAGGCGGTCACGGAAGGCTAATCGGCGGGTACGTGGCGCGGCGCCTCACTTCTGCGCTACGCCAGGGGGTATGCCGCCGTGCCGGGCCGTGCTGAATTGCTGGCATCGTCGATTCGATTCACCCGACCGGGCCGACTGACGGCCAGCCGGACTAGTGGAGAAAGAACCACCCCATGCGCGATCCTTCCGCCATTCACACCGCAACCTATTGGCCGCAAGTTATCGAACAGACTGCGCGCGGCGAGCGCTCGTTCGATTTGGCTTCGCGCATGCTGCAGGACCGGATCGTGTTCCTGGTGGGGCCGGTCGAGGACCAGATGGCCAATTCCATCTGTATGCAGCTGTTATTCCTGGAATCGCAAAATCCCAAGAAGGATATTTCTATCTACATCAATTCGCCGGGCGGCGTCGTGACCGCCGGTATGGCCATTTATGACACGATGCAGTTTATCCGCTGCCCGATTTCGACCGTCTGTATCGGTCAAGCGGCCTCGATGGGCTCGTTGCTACTGCAGGCCGGTGACAAGGGCATGCGGTATGCGCTGCCGAACGCCCGGATCATGGTGCACCAGCCCTCCGGCGGCTTCTCGGGGCAGGCCTCCGACATCGAGCGGCATGCCGAAGATATTATCAAGATGAAACGGCGTCTGAACGAAGTATATGTCAAGCACACCGGCCAGCCTTATGAAATGATTGAAAAGACGTTGGATCGCGATTACTTTATGGATGCTGACCAAGCCAAAACGTTCGGCTTGATCGACAGAGTATTGGTGACCCGGGACGAAGTCGAAGTCAAACCGGCCGAAGGCAAAACCTGATATTTGGGCAGATAGCCTATTGTGGCTGGCGATTGCGGCGGTCGTTGCTGACGCATGTCGCGATGATGGCATCAAAAGTGCTGGTTCATGCCTCACTCTGGTCAAGTGTACGCTCGAGCATATGCCTTGGGTGGTTGTGACGACGTGTGCGTCAGGCCCATCTGGTAGCCACGGCATTGAACGCTTAGGTAAGGGTGTTGTTAACTTGCCGTTGTCCGATACGCTGTTGGAAATCGGTCTTAATCCAATCTTGATCTGCCAAGCAGTAGCGTGCTCAGATCGGCAGATTGAGATTCCCGCCCGCGCGATATGGTTCCGGGGCCATACCACTTCTGACCGGAGCCGCTCGTCTCCGGCCTTAAGGACTGAAGTCCGAGCGCACGGATGAGACAGGCGAATGGCTCAAGAGAAAAACACGCTTTACTGCTCCTTCTGCGGCAAGAGCCAGCATGAAGTCAGAAAGCTGATTGCCGGACCGACGGTATTCATCTGCGATGAATGCGTCGAGCTGTGCATGGACATCATCCGCGAGGAAAACAAGAATACGCTCGTCAAGTCGCGCGACGGCGTGCCAACGCCACAGGAAATCTGTCTGGTTCTTGATAGCTATGTGATTGGTCAGTCGCATGCCAAGCGCGTACTGTCGGTTGCGGTTCACAATCACTACAAGCGCCTGAACCACGCCGCCAAGAACACCGATGTCGAACTGGCGAAGTCAAACATCTTGCTTGTCGGCCCGACCGGTTGCGGCAAGACCTTGCTGGCGCAGACGCTGGCCCGCATTCTCGATGTGCCGTTCACGATGGCGGACGCGACGACACTGACCGAAGCCGGCTACGTCGGCGAGGATGTCGAGAACATCATTTTGAAGCTCCTGCAGAACGCCGACTACAACGTCGAGCGGGCGCAGCGTGGCATTGTCTACATCGACGAAATCGACAAGATCAGCCGCAAGTCAGACAACCCGTCGATCACCCGTGACGTGTCGGGCGAGGGCGTGCAACAGGCGCTGTTGAAGATCATGGAAGGCACGGTTGCGAGCGTTCCCCCGCAAGGCGGCCGCAAGCATCCGCAACAGGAATTCCTGCAGGTCGATACCTCGAACATCCTGTTCATCTGCGGCGGCGCGTTCGCTGGTCTTGAGAAGATCATCTCGGGTCGCGGCCGTGGCACGACGATTGGCTTCGGCGCCAAGGTCACTGGTCCCGACGAGCGCCGGACCGGCGAGATCCTGCGTCAGGTCGAGCCTGAAGATCTGCTGAAGTTCGGCTTGATCCCGGAATTCATCGGCCGGTTGCCGGTGATCGCAACGCTTGAAGATCTGGACGAAGCGGCGCTCGTGCAAATCCTGACCGAGCCGAAGAACGCGCTCGTCAAGCAGTATCAGCGCCTGTTCGAGATGGAGGACGTCAAGCTCTCCATCACCCAGGACGCCTTGAAAGCTATTTCCCGCAAGGCGATTGAGCGCAAAACGGGCGCCCGCGGATTGCGGTCGATCATGGAAGGCATCCTGCTCGATACCATGTTCGATCTTCCGAGCCTCAAGGGTGTGGAAGAAGTTGTCCTCAGCCCGGAAGTTGTTGAAGGTGGTGCGCGCCCTCTTCGTATCTATTCGGAACGGGCGGATGAAAAGGGCTCGACGGCGTCGTAAGGGCGCCGCGCCATTGTCAACACGTCTACAGGGCCGGGGCCTTGCGTGGCCGGCCATTAGACACCACATCGAAAAGCCGGGTCACTAGCGAGGCCCGGCACAAAGGATGAATGCCGCGAAAGAACGAACGAAAAAGTTCGCGCGATCCTCAACGGCCATTTTCAGATCTCTCCGCCGTTGGATGGGGAAAGATCGAAAGACAGGCCTCTGAGACAACAGGAACAGCTCTCCGCTCGAGCGCGCTTGCGTTCGAAACCGGGGCAGAACAGGTGAGCCATGAGCGACGATAAAACGGCAACGAAGGCGGCAGGCGGTAAGGAGCTTTTTCCGGTCCTTCCTCTGCGCGACATCGTGGTGTTTCCCTACATGATCGTTCCGCTGTTCGTCGGGCGCGAAAAGTCGATCGCTGCCCTCGAAGAGGTGATGAACGCGGACAAACACATCCTTCTCGCCGCCCAGAAAAATGCCGGCGATGACGACCCGGCGACCGATGCGATCTACAAGGTCGGCACGCTCGCCACCGTGCTGCAACTCTTGAAGTTGCCCGACGGCACCGTGAAGGTACTGGTCGAAGGAACGTCGCGCGCCAAGATCGTCCGCTACACGGACAACGCCGAGTACTTCGAAGCCGAAGTCGAGCGGATCACCGAAAAGCCCGGCGACAAGGACGAGATCGAAGCGATGGCCCGCTCGGCCGTGTCGCAGTTCGAAAACTATGTGAAATTGAATAAGAAGATCTCGCCCGAAGTGCTCGGCACCGTGGCACAGATCGAGGATTATTCGAAGCTGGCCGACACTGTCGCGTCGCACCTCGCGGTCAAGATTGCCGACAAGCAGGACGTGCTTGAGACGACCACCATCTCGGAACGTCTCGAGAAGGTCTATACGCTCATGGAGAGCGAGATCTCTGTCCTGCAGGTAGAGAAGAAAATTCGCTCGCGCGTCAAACGGCAGATGGAGAAGACGCAGCGCGAGTACTATTTGAACGAGCAGATGAAGGCCATCCAGAAGGAGCTTGGCGACAACGACGAGCGCGATGACATCTCCGAGTTCGAAGAGAAGATCGAAAACACCAAGCTGTCGAAGGAAGCCAAGGACAAGGCGCTGGCCGAGTTGAAGAAGCTCAAGCAGATGAGCCCGATGTCGGCTGAAGCGACGGTCGTGCGCAACTATCTCGACTGGCTGCTGTCGATCCCGTGGGGCATCAAGGGCAAGGTCAAGCGCGATCTTGATGAAGCCCAGACCACGCTCGACGCCGAGCACTACGGTCTTGAGAAGGTCAAGGAACGGATCGTCGAGTACCTCGCCGTCCAGGCGCGCACCAACAAGCTCAAGGGACCCATCCTGTGCCTCGTCGGCCCGCCCGGCGTCGGCAAGACGTCGCTTGGCAAATCGATCGCCAACGCGACGGGCCGCGAGTTCGTGCGCATGTCGCTCGGCGGCGTGCGCGATGAAGCCGAAATCCGCGGCCACCGCCGCACCTACATCGGCTCGATGCCCGGCAAGGTCATCCAGTCGATGAAGAAGGCCAAGCGCACCAATCCGCTGTTCCTGCTCGATGAGATCGACAAGATGGGCCAGGATTTCCGCGGCGATCCCGCGGCGGCCCTGCTTGAGGTTTTGGATCCGGAACAGAACGCCACGTTCAACGATCACTATCTCGAAGTCGACTACGATCTCTCGAACGTGATGTTCGTGACGACGGCCAACACCTTGAACATTCCACCTGCCCTGATGGACCGGATGGAGATCATTCGCCTGGCCGGCTACACGGAAGACGAGAAGGTCGAGATCGCCAAGCGCCATTTGATCCCTGAGCAGATCTCAGCTCACGGGTTGGAAGCCGGTGAGTGGTCGATCGACGACGCCGCGATCCTGGAAGTCATTCGCCGCTACACGCGCGAAGCCGGTGTGCGTTCGCTCGAACGCGAAATGGCCAAGCTGACGCGCAAGGCGGTGAAAGAGATTCTGACCAACGCCAAGAAGACGGTCCACGTCACGATGGCCAACGTCAATGACTATCTGGGCGTCACCAAGTACCGCTATGGCGAAGCCGAACTGGAAGACCAGATCGGTATCGTGACGGGACTTGCCTGGACCGAAGTCGGCGGCGAATTGCTGACGATCGAAGGCGTCATGATGCCGGGCAAGGGCAAGATGACGGTGACCGGCAATCTGCGCGATGTGATGAAGGAATCGATCCAGGCGGCGAACGCCTACGTGCGTGCGCGCTCGGTCGACTATGGCATCCATCCCTCGATGTTCGAGAAGAAGGACATCCACGTGCACGTGCCGGAAGGCGCGACGCCCAAGGATGGCCCCTCAGCCGGTGTTGCCATGGCGACCGCGATCATCTCGGTTTTGACGGGTATTCCTGTCCGCAAGGACGTCGCGATGACCGGTGAGATCACGCTGCGCGGCCGTGTGCTGCCGATCGGCGGTTTGAAGGAAAAGCTGCTGGCGGCGCTACGCGGCGGCATCAAGACCGTCTGCATCCCGGAAGAGAACGTCAAGGATCTCGCGGACATCCCCGAAGAAGTGAAAAAGAAGCTGGAACTG
>JANORU010000128.1:0-7507 GCA_031415475.1 Hyphomicrobium sp. | reverse complement strand
GCGCCATCCGCGCCGCCGACCGCATCGATCTCGATCTCGATTTCGCCAAGCAGGCGGCAAGCTGGACCGACAAGATGCTGGCGGCCTTCGCGCCACCGCCGGATGCGGCCGGCTCGGCGACCGTCGTCCACGTTGATTTCAAATCGACCGTCGTCAGCGAAGAACCCGAAGAACCGCTCTATACCGCCGAAGACCCGTGCGAAGCGGAGATAGCCGAACTCATCAATCTCAACGGCACGGGGTCGACGCGTGAAACCTGGCACATCGAACTGAAGACCGAAGCGCCGGGATTCAGCTATCAGCCGGGTGCCGCCATCGGTGTGCTGCCGGAGAACGATCCGAAGCTCGCGGTCGATGTGCTGAAGGCCGTCGGCCTCGATAGCGATGCGGCCCTCGCCGTCAAACTGACCAAGGGGTTCGACATCACCACGCTGTCGCGCGCAACGGTTGATGGCTACGCCAAGCTGACTGGCCGCACGGATGTCGCTAAACTCCTCGACGGCGACGCGCTGGTGAAATTTTCCGCCGACCGTCAACTTGTCGATTTGTTTGAGGCCTATCCGGAGAAGCTGTCGCCGGACCAGCTCGTGAAGCTGCTGCGTCCGCTGCCGGGCCGGTTGTACTCGGTGGCATCGAGTTTGAAAGCCCACGACGGTGAAGCGCACCTGCTGATTGGTGCGGTCCGCTGGGCGTCGCACGGCAAGACGCGCAAGGGCGTGGCCTCAAGCTACTTCGCCGACCGGCGCAAGGCGGGCGACACGGCGCGCATCTACATCAAGCCGAACCGCCACTACGCGCTGCCGACGGATAGCAACCGGCCGATCATCATGATCGGCGCCGGAACGGGTGTTGCTCCTTATCGCGCGTTCGTTGAAGAGCGGGCCGAAACCAGTGCCAAGGGCAAGAGCTGGCTCGTTTTCGGCGAGCGCAACTTCACGACTGATTTCCTCTACCAGCTCGAATGGCAGGATTATCTAGCGTCAGGCGCGCTGTCGCGCATCGACGTCGCCTTCTCGCGCGACCAGCCGGAAAAGATCTACGTGCAGCATCGCCTGTGGGAACATCGCGCCGAGCTGCGCTCCTGGCTCGACGACGGCGCGCATCTCTATGTGTGCGGCGACGAAAAGGGTATGGCGAAAGACGTCGACCAGATGCTGGTCAAGATTCTGGCCGAGCCGTTGAAAGCCGATGACGCCGCCGGCCGCGCCAAGCTCAAGGAGCTGACTAAGGCCGGGCGGTATCAGAGAGACGTGTATTGATCGGGGTGTAGGGTGTAGGGTTTAGGGGGTAGGAAGTGAACTTTTCCACACCCTAAACCCTACACGCTAAACCCTCACTTCCGGACCACCCATGACCGACAAACGCGCCAAGAACGAAATCATCAAAGAGAACAGCCGGCTGTTGCGTGGCGGCATTGCCGATGGGCTGTCGCATGTCGAGACCGGTGCGATCGACGAAGATGATACTCAGCTTTTGAAATTCCACGGCTCCTACATGCAGGATGACCGGGACGTCCGAGCTGAGCGCACCAAGAAGAAGCTCGAAAAAGCGTTTTCGTTCATGATCCGGCTCAGGTTACCGGGCGGCGTCGTTTCGCCCAAGCAGTGGCTGCAGCTCGATGACATCGCCGGCACCTACGCCAACGGCACGCTGCGGCTGACGACGCGCGCGACGTTCCAGTATCACGGCATCATCAAGTCGAACCTCAAGCGCTCCATGCAGGCGATCAACGCCGCCTGCATCGACACGATCGCCGCGTGCGGCGACGTCAACCGCAACGTCATGTCGGCCGCCAATCCGTTTTTATCGAAGGCGCATAAGGAGGCTGAGAAGCTTGCCATTACCGTCAGCGAGCATCTGCTGCCTCGCACCGGCGCTTATCACGAGATCTGGCTCGATGGCGCAAAGGTCGAGGAGAAGGGTGGCAAATCAAAGCCTGAGAGCGAGCCGATCTATGGCGAGCATTATCTGCCGCGCAAGTTCAAGATTGTGATCGCCGTGCCGCCGGATAACGACGTCGATATTCACGCCCACGATCTGGGCTTCATCGCCATGGTCGAGAAGGGCGAGGTGATCGGCTGGAACGTCACCGCCGGCGGCGGCATGGGCATGACCCATGGCGAACTCGATACCTTCCCGCGGCTCGCCGATCTGATCGGCTTCTGCAAGCCGGACCAAGCTGTCGATGTCGCCGAGAAGGTGATGACCGTGCAGCGCGACTGGGGCAACCGTGAAATCCGCAAGAACGCGCGCCTCAAGTACACGATCGAACGGGTCGGCCTCGATGCCTTCAAGGCGGAAGTCGAGAAGCGCCTGGGCTTTAAGCTCGGCAAGGCCCGGCCGTACACGTTCGCCTCGACCGGCGATCCGATTGGCTGGCGCCAGACGCTCGACGGCAAAGCCGCCGACAAGAAATGGCACCTGACGCTCTATATCGAAAATGGCCGTATCAAGGATACGCCGGCGGTCAAACTGCGCACGGCAATGCGGGAGTTGGCGACGCTTGGCGGCGTCGAGTTCGTCGTCACCTCGAACCAGAACCTGATCATCGCCAACGTGACCGCCAAGGCCAAGCCGAAGATCGAAGAGATCCTCACCAAGCATGGCGTGTCGATCGCCACCTCGTCGGCTATGCGCCGCTACGCCATGGCCTGCGTGTCATTGCCGACCTGCGGCCTTGGCTTGGCGGAGAGCGAGCGGTTCCTGCCCGGTCTCATTACCGAACTTGAAAATACGCTCGAAGCGGCCGGCCTGCGCGACGATGACATCGTCGTCCGGATGACCGGCTGCCCGAACGGCTGCGCCCGGCCCTATCTCGCCGAAATCGGCTTCGTCGGCCGCAACCCCGGACTCTACAACCTCTATCTTGGCGCGGCGTTCGATGGCACGCGGCTGTCGAAGCTCTACGCCCAGGATGTCGACAAGACAAAAATCTTGAAGCTGCTCGATCCGCTCCTTCGCCGCTACGCCAAGGAGCGCAATACGGGCGAGCACTTCGGTGACTTCGTCGTCCGCGCCGGGATCATCAAGCCGACGCTGGCCGGCAACCAGTTCCACAGCGACGTCAAGCTGGCGACGGTATAAGTAGCGCTCCTACATACTCGCATTCATTTTGCGGATGCGTGTCGCCAGCACGCTCATGACGTGGAGCGCGAATTCGGGCTCCTCGCGCACCAGGTTCAAGAACGCCTGCCGGTCGAGCGCGATCACGTCGCTGGCATCAAGGGCAATGGCGGCGGCGCTGCGCGGCGCGCCATCGATCAAAGACATTTCTCCGAAAAAGCCCCCCGGTCCGACGTTTTCCAGAACGGTGCCATAGGTGACGATCTGAACGCGGCCGGAGCGGACGACAAACATGCGCCCGCCGGTGTCCTCCTGCAGGAATATTTTCTGGCCGGCGTCGTAGTGCGACGATGTCAGCCCGCGCGCGGCAAGCCGTTCGAGATCGACTGTTGTCACCGGCGCTTCACCTCGACAGTCAGGGCCTAATCCGCGAGGAGTTTAGGGTGCCCCGGCGCGCCCGGCAAGCGTCCCCGGCCAATAGCGTTTACTTGGCCAGCAGATTGTAGGCGGCAAACAGCATGATGGTGCCAAGCGCGATCCGCAGCGCCCAATCGGGCAGTTTGCCGGTCAGCCGCGAGCCGATCAGAATGCCGGGGATCGAGCCGCATAGCAAAACGCCGAGCAGGTTGAGATCGACGTGGCCGAGGCCGCTGTGGCCAAGTCCGGCGAGAAACGTCAGCGGCACGGCATGAACGATGTCGGTGCCGACCACGCGCCGGACCAGCATATAGGGATAGAGGCCGGTCAAGACCGCGACGCCGATGGCGCCGGCGCCAACCGACGTCAAAGCGACGAACGCGCCGAGAACGACGCCGAACAGGGCGGTCGGCAACGGGCGCGACGCGGTGGCGTCTGGGCTCGCCGGATCGGCCGATGAGGACTTGTGCAGAAACGGGTGTACGAGCATGGCGATGGTGGTGAAGATCAGGGTAATGCCGAGTGCCTTCCTGACATAGAAGGCCATCGCGACCGTGTCAGGCGTGACGAGATACATCCACGCCAGCACGAGGGCCGCACCAGGGATGCTGCCGGCGGCGAGCCATCCGAGGATCGGCCAGTTGACGTTGCCGAGGCTTTGGTGACGCCAGGCGGCACTCGCCTTGGTCGCAGCGGCGAACAGCAGGTCGGTCCCGACAGCAATGTGGGGCGGAATGCCGACGCCGGAAATGAGCAGCGGTGTCGTCAGCGACCCCGCGCCGACACCGGTGATGCCGATCAGGAACCCGATGACGAAGCCGCCGCCGACAATCAGGGGCAAGGGTGAAGCGACCAGCAGTTCCATTGGCAAGGAATAATCCGGTTGGGAGAAAGGCTTCCCTGCGTGGACGGTGGGATATTCAGAACCACAGTCCAAAGCTCTTGAGGATCGTTCGCATACTCAGAAATACGACCACAAGGCCGACAATGAGCATCAAGGGCTTTGCCGGCATATGCTTCGCCGTGAGGGCTGCGAACGGAGCGGCAATCACCCCACCGATGATGAGCCCGGTGATGATTGGCCAAAGGCTGAATCCTACCGTCAAAAAAAACGTGGCGGATATTGTCAGCGTGACGAAGAACTCCGCCATGTTGACCGAACCGATGGCGTAGCGCGGAGTAGCGCCTTGTCCCAACAGTGTCGAGGTTACGATGGGTCCCCACCCGCCGCCGCCGATCGCATCGACGAAGCCGCCAACCAGTCCGAGGGGAGCCACGTGGTTGGGCGGATCGTCGACGAAGGTGTGCTTGCGATGCAGGGCCTTGTAGATGATGAACAGCCCCACGAGCAAGAGGTAGCCGCTGATGAACGGCTTGATCATATCGCCGTCGAGAGTTGTTAAGAGATAGGCGCCAATCGCGCCTCCAATCATTCCTGGAAGTGCAAGGCGCCGTAGCAAGTTGCGGTCAACGTTGCCGAGCTTCCAGTGAGCGAGCCCCGACGCTCCCGTCGTAAATGTTTCAGCCGCATGCACGCATGCGCTCGCGGTGGTCGGTGGAATGCCGATACTTAACATGAAGGATGAGGCAGTTACTCCGTAAGCCATGCCGATGGCCCCATCGACCATCTGCGCGCCAAAGCCGATGGCGATATAAAGTAGCAGATCTTCCCACATTTAGAGGTCGCCCCAATCATCCATTCGGTCCTGTCACGCAGACCAGGAAGTTTGCATATTCTTGTTGTTCTCGATAGCGTGAGGCTTAGATTTGGTAGTCGGGCATCGGCTCGATTTCGACGGCCACACCGGCCGCCTGCAGGATCAGCGCGACTTCGTTGGCTCGGCGCTGGAACTCGGCCTCGCTTTCGAGCGTGCCCTTCAAGTCGGAGTTGAGACCGCGGCCAAGCAGGCTGCGGCTCAGCACGAACACGTCGCTCGACGATTTGGCAGCCTCTTCACTCGCCGTTGTCACGATGCCGCCGGCAACCGTCGCGCCGGTGATGGCATCGACCAGCATGAAGCTGCCGGTTTCTGGTGCCTCGACAAACCGGTCGATGGCTGTGGCGCGGCCGAGCGCGATGTTGGCGATGACGATGTCGTTGACGTTACACTCAGACGTTGGATGCGTGCCGAGCGTGTCGAGGTCGAGACGGGATTCGATTTCGATGCGGGTGACGGGTACGAGGTCGGTTGCCGTGCGCAAGAGGTAACTGCCCTTCGGCTTGAACGCGACTTCGTTAAGCCAGACAAAGCGGGCTTCGACAGTGCGAGCGACGATCGGCTGGAGATCGAGCGGCGCCAGCACCGCGCCGCGCGACACGTCGATGTCGGTATCGAGCTGAATGGCGACCGCCTGGCCCTGGATCGCTTCCTTGAAGTCGCGGCCCATCATAGCAATGCGCTCGACCTTGGCGGAGCGCTTGGAGACCGGGTCAACGATCGTATCGCCAACCTTGACGGTGCCGGAGCTGATGGTGCCGGCGAGACCACGGAAGTCGGCGCGCAGATCGCGCAGCACGGTTTGCACCGGCATGCGGAAGGGGCCTGTCGGGGTGGTGCCGCGGCTCGGCATGTTTTCGAGGTGAGAGAGCAGCGTCGGGCCTTCGTACCACGGCATCTTGGCTGACGGCTCAGCGACGTTGTCGCCCGACACGGCGGCGACCGGAATGGAAATCGCTTCCTTGAAGCCGAACCGCCACATCAGCGTGCGGAAATCGTTCTCGATCTGGCGGAAGCGCTCTTCCGACCAGTCGACGAGGTCCATCTTGTTGACCGCCAGCACAACGCGCTTCAGGCCGACGAGATCGAGAATGCCGGCGTGACGGCGGGTCTGCTTTTTGATGCCGTGGCGGGCGTCGATCAGCATGATAGCGACGTCGGCGTGCGAGGCACCCGAGGCCATGTTGCGCGTGTATTGCTCGTGGCCGGGGCTGTCGATGACGACGAAACGGCGAGTTCCCGTATCGAAGTACCGCCAGGCGATGTCGATCGTAATGCCCTGTTCGCGCTCGGCGACCAGGCCGTCCATCAACAGGCTGAAGTCCGGATTACCGCCGTCGACCTTCTTGCCTCGTTTCAATGTTTCGCGCTGATCGTCATAGAGATCGGTCGCGTCCCACAGCAATCGGCCGATGAGAGTCGATTTGCCGTCGTCGACCGAGCCGCACGTTAAGACGCGCAACATGCCCTGCAGTTCGGGAATGACTTCAGAGAGCGAGAGCGGAGCTGCGGCCGGCGCATCGGCGGGCTTCGCTTTCAGAATTGTTTGCGAGGCCATCAGAAGTATCCTTCCTGCTTCTTCTTTTCCATGGCGCCTGCTTGATCGTGGTCGATCAGGCGGCCGGAGCGTTCCGAGGTGCGGGCGCCGAGCGTTTCGATCACCACCTCTTCAAGGGTTTCGGCATTGGACTCGACGGCGGCCGTCAGCGGCCAGCAGCCGAGCGTGCGGAAGCGGACTTTACGCATCTTCGGCGTCTCACCCGGTTTCAACGGCAGGCGGGTATCGTCGAGCATTAGGATCTGGCCGCCGCGCTCGATGGTCGAGCGCTCGCGCGCCATATAGAGCGGCACGACTTCGAGTTTTTCGCGCAGGATGTAGCGCCAGATGTCGCGCTCGGTCCAATTGGAGAGCGGGAAGATGCGCGCCGTCTCACCTGCACCCAGGCGCCCGTTCAGCAGCCGCCACATCTCAGGGCGCTGCTTTCTCGGGTCCCAGCGATGGCCTTCGGCGCGGAACGAGAATACGCGTTCCTTGGCGCGGCTCGCCTCTTCATCGCGGCGTGCGCCACCGAATGCGCCGTCAAATTGGTTCTTGTCGAGGCCGGCCTTCAAGGCGCGGGTTTTCATCACGTCGGTGTAGACCGACGGCGAATAGTCGTACGGGTTCATGCCCTCGGCGATGGCGTCGGTGTTGATTTCTTCGATCAGATCGAGATTGAATTCCTTGACCTTGCGGTCGCGGAACTCGATCATTTCCTTGAACTTCCAGGTCGTGTTGACGTGCATCACCGGGAACGGCAGCTTGCCCG
>JANORU010000127.1:0-9186 GCA_031415475.1 Hyphomicrobium sp. | reverse complement strand
CGATCAGATCCTCAGCCTCCTGAACTTCCATGATCTTGGCGTCGCGCACGAGATCGACATCCTTGCGCAGCAACAGCCGGAACGGAGTCTGGTCGAGTTCCACCCGATCCTCGTTGTTGAGATCGTGGTCCTGAATCGCGAGATATTCTCCGTCCGAGATGATCACCTGCTTGGACGGCAGCGAATAATCGAACCGGAACATGCCGGGGCGCTTCAGCAGGAATTTGCCCTTCATCTTCTTACTATCGGACGTGGTTTGCACGAAAGCCCCCTTGAGGGTGGCCAAGGTATTGAAATAGCCACCGACTTTCTTGACCACTTCGGTTTGCTTGGGATCGAGCGTGATGCCTTGTGTGCCGTTTGGCGCAACCTCGGCACTCCAGCCAGCGCCTCCGGTTTGAGCGCCGGGTGCTTCGGCGGGCTTGGCGGCGGGTTGAGCAGCAGGTGCGGCCGGCGCCGCAGCAGGCGCGGGTGCAGCGGGAGCCGCGGGCACCGGAGCGGCCGGCTTTGCATCTTCAGCCTGGACAAGGCTGGTGGTACCCACGAGTCCAAGGATCAGTAGTGCGCCAATCAACGGCGTCCTGCCCGACGTCTTCGCAATCATTCTGGTCCGTCCTTCGGCACCGATACGGCGCGCTGATCAATTGAGGTTGTGACTGTCCCGAACATTGCGTCGAGAAATGGGCCAGTTCGGGAGAGAATCGGTCCGAAACGCCCGCGCCGCCAGTCACCAGATTGGGGCCGGAACTGTCAACCGAATTGGGGAGCCAAGGCCGGGTGCGAGGCCGGAGAAACAAGTGTCAGGCGGCACCGGCCGATGGCCAGGAACCGCCCAAGATTTCGCGCTTTCCCGTGGCACTCGCCTGCGTGACGAGCCCCTCGCGCTCCATCCGCTCAATCAGGTCAGCCGCCCGGTTGTAGCCAATCGATAGCCGCCGCTGGACATAGCTGATCGACGCCTTGCGGTCGCGCATCACGATGGCCACGGCGCGCTCAAAGAGATCTTGCTCGCCATCGCCGCGTCCGCTGCCGTCTGGCGCCGTCTCGGTGCCGGCGTTGGCAACATCGGTCACGCCATCGATATACTGCGGCTCGCCCTGTTCGCGAAGGAAGCGCGCGACGGCCTCGACCTCTTCGTCAGACACGAACGCGCCATGGACACGCGACGCCTGGCCAGCGCCGGACGAAAACAGCATATCGCCCTGGCCAAGAAGCTGTTCGGCGCCCTGCTCGTTGAGAATGGTCCGGCTGTCGATTTTCGAGGCGACCTTGAAGCTGATACGGGTCGGGAAGTTGGCTTTGATGGTGCCGGTGATGATGTCGACCGACGGCCGCTGCGTCGCCATAATGAGATGGATGCCGGCCGCACGCGCCATTTGCGCCAAGCGCTGTACCGCCTGTTCGATGTCTTTGCCGGCGACGATCATCAGGTCGGCGAACTCATCGACGACGACAACGATGAACGGCATCGGCTCGAGATCGAATTCCTGCCGCTCGTATTTGGGCTGACCGGTCGCCCGGTCGAAGCCGGTCTGCACCGTGCGGGCAAGCTTTTCGCCACGCCCGGCGGCATCGCGAACTTTTTGATTGAACGCTTCGATATTGCGGACAGCGAGCTTGGACATGCGCTTGTAGCGCTCCTCCATCTCGCCGACGACCCAGTTCAACGCCGCGACCGCCTTTTGCGGATCGGTGACAACTGGCGTCAAAAGATGCGGAATGCCGTTGTAAACCGAGAGTTCCAGCATCTTCGGATCGATCATGATCATCCGGCACTGCGACGGCCCGAGCCGATAGAGCAGCGACAGGATCATGGCGTTGACGCCAACCGATTTGCCCGAGCCCGTCGTGCCCGCCACTAGCAAATGCGGCATGCGCGCCAGATCAACGACCACCGGCTCGCCGCCGATCGATTTGCCAAGCGCTAAGGGCAGCGTCGCCTGCGATTTCTGATAAATCTCTGCGTCGAACATTTCGCGCAGCAGAACCGGCTCGCGTTTGATGTTCGGCAATTCGATGCCAATGGCGTTGCGGCCGGAGACGACCGCCGCGCGCACACTTGTCGTACTCATCGAGCGGGCGATGTCATCGGCGAGCGCGATTACGCGCGACGACTTGGTGCCGCGCACCGGCTCGAACTCGAACAAGGTGACGACCGGGCCAGGCCGAATATCGCGCATCGTGCCTTTGACGCCGTAGTCGGCAAGCACATCCTCGAGCAGGCGCGCGTTGCCGCGCAGCGCTGTCTGAGTAAGTTCTGGAGCCTGCTTGCTAGCCAGCGGCCGCTTGAGCAGATTGATCGGCGGGGCCTTAGGGCCGATCGGCTTTTTCGGCACGGGCTGGGCAGCCTGCTTTGAACGCGTGCTGCTACCGGAGAACGGCATTTTCAATTGCTTCGGCGGCAGGGCGGACGGTTCAGCGGGTTCGGGCGCAGAAGCCACCACAGCAAACGGCGCGAACCGTTTGGCGATCGAGCGGCTCGACGGACGGCCGTCGGTTTCGATGTCGTCATCATCATCGTCGTCGCGCGATCCGGGTCTCAGACGGCTCAACTGATCGAAAACACCAGCCATTGAGGCGCCACCGGCAGCACCTGCAACGGGAGCGCTCCAATGGGGCTCTGAGCGATGAGCCTGATCAGCGTCGTCAGCGTCGTCAGCGTCAGCCTCCGTGTCAGATGCGTCGACGCCCAAATCGTCGAGATCGTCTTTGACAAAGGCCATCGGATCCGCACGCCGGCCAGCAAACCAAGACCGCTTTTGTGCAGAGTTGAGCGACGCGCTCTTGTGTGGCTCGTCAATGGTCGCATACGCGGGCTGTGGAGTGGACCCTGAAGCGCCGGCAGCAAAACCACCCGCGGCCAGGCGCTGCGCCTCGGCCTTGAGATTTTGATGCCAGCTATCGGCCTTCTCCCGGAATTTCAACTGCGCCGTCATCGCCTTCATCAGCTGACGAAGCTCGAAGCCGACGCTCCGCGATAAGGCGGAGGCCCCTGTCAGTGACATCAGCAGACCGCTGGCGAGATACGCCCGGTCTGGATTGAGCAAGGAGAATACCGAAACGGCGACGCGGCACACCACGTCGCCAAGAATACCGCCGTAGCCGTGGTGGAGAGGCCATGCGTCAGCCGCCGGCACGGCCGAAAGCGCGCCGGCCATTAGCAGGATCGACAGCGGATAGAATGCGCCTTTGGCTTTGAAGCTCGAAATCCGTTCGCTGGTGATCAGCTCGACGCCCCAAAACATCGGCGCCAGCAGGACAAGTAGCGAGGCGAGGCCCAGGATCTGCAAAATGAGGTCGGAGAGCACCGCGCCCACCGGTCCGAGGAAATTGCTGGCGCGTCCGCCGGTGGTGTGGGTGAGGCTTGGATCGGTGACCGACCAGCTCATCAGGCTGAGGCCCAAGCCGATCGCCAGAATGAGCAGCGCGAACCCCGTTACGCGCGCCAAAACGCCAAGCAGCCTCGCTTCCAAGCTATAGGGAAGCAGGCGCTGATAGTCCTGACGGTCTGATCCGGGCGTCATCGGCGCCGAGCACTCTTACGCGGTTACTGCGTGATCCTTGCGATCCGTTCGAGTGCTTCTCTGATCGTTGCCGGGTCTTGGACCAGCGCGACGCGCACGTAGCGTTCGCCAGGGTTGATCCCGCTGCGTCCCGGCTGGGCCAGAAAAGCTCCCGGGATGACCTTGACGCCGAAGGATTTCCATAACGTTACCGCGGCGTTGGCGCCGTTGCCGAAATGGGTCATGTCGAGCCAAAGGCAAAACCCCCCAGCCGGCCGCTGGTAGCCGAAACGGCCAGTTAAAAGCTCATCGGCAATCGCGAATTTGGCCCGGTAGGCGTCGCGCGCCGCTTCGACGTGGGCTTCATCGGCCCAAGCGGCGGCCGAGGCGTGCTGCACGGCGCCGCAGACTTGCGGCGCGCACATGTTGCGGATCTCGGCATAGGTGGCGAGAAATGTTGCATCGCCGGCGCAGAACCCTGATCTAAGGCCGGGCAAGTTCGACCGCTTGGACAGGGAATTGAACACGACGAGATTGGCGAACCGGTCGGGAGTGCCGGCTGCCACCGTCAGCGCGCCAATCGGCGCCTCGCCGGTGTAAATCTCCGAGTAACACTCGTCGCAAAACAGCATGAAGCCATGGGTGCGGGCGAGCGTCAGCGCTTTCAGGAGATAGCCGCGCGAGGCAACCGCGCCTTGCGGATTGGACGGTGAGCCGATGAACAGAGCCGCTGTCCGGTCCAACAATTGGTGATCGGCGGCAATGTCATCGAGGTCGGGCAGAAAGCCGGTCTCGGCGGTGGCATTGAGGAACACGGCGTCCGCGCCGGTCGCGAGCGCGCCGGCGATGTAGGCCGAGTAGTACGGATTGCACATCAGGATCGCCGGCCGTGCGCCACTCGCGCGCCGGCGCGCAACGGCGGGAATGCAAGTGTAGAACAGGCCTTCGCGCGATCCGTTGAGAACCAGGATCTCGCGTTCAGGATCAATGCCGCCGGCCAGCGCGTAGCGCCGGCCGAGCCAAGCAGCAATCGCGCCGCGCAACTCATCGCTGCCGCGGATCGGCGGATACTTGCCGAGTTCGGAGATCGCCTCCCGCAATTTCGCGGCCATGAAATCCGGCATCGCTTCGCGCGGTTCGCCGATCGTCAGTTCGATCGGCCTTGCGTGACCTGGCTCAATGCCGGCCAACACTTGGCGAAGTTGCGTGAAGGGCGAGAGCACGGCACCGTTGCTCAACACCTCAATGCCAGTGAGTGACCCTTTTGCCGAAGCGCTGCGAATTGTCGTCATGTCAGTCGGGCCCGGGCTTGGATTGGGTCTGCGAAAAGTCTCGAATCGCTTATCGTCTTCGTCACACGGCGTCTATGGGCGTTGTCCCATGGCACCGATCCGGCAGCCTCGCCAGCGCATTTCAAGACAGTCTGTGGCTGCGGCCTGCGCGTTCCCAGCACACTCCTGCGACGAGGCTCGACCCATGACAACTCGGTACTTCAATTCAGTTACCGCAGCAGCGGCTCTTGCGCTGTTCGCGTTCGCGACGCCCGCCGGCGCCGTCAGCCAGGCCGTCAAGAATGCCTGCGCCAACGACTATTTCGCCCACTGCAGCATGCACGCGGTCGGTTCGCCCGGCGTGCGCAAATGTATGCGAGCGGTCGGCCCTAAGCTGTCCAAGCCTTGCATTACAGCGCTAGTCGCCGACGGCCAGGTCAACGCCTCGGATCGCAAGCGCTACAAATCCGCCACCACCAAAGTGGCCCAGAAGCGTTCAAAGAAGAAGCATCTTCGGATTGCCTCGGACGACTGAACCGAGCCAGCGACCACATATAGAAATGACCGCGAGCGGGAACGCTCGCGGCCATAGTCGTTTCAGACATCACGCCGTCTAAACTCGCCCCATCCGCACGTCTTCTTCCGGATTGGCGCCGATCTTGTGAATGGCGAGGTCAGCCCCCTGACGCTCCTCTTCGGCCGTCAACCGGATGCCAACCATCGCTTTCATTACGCCATAGATGACCAGGCCGGTCGCCAAGCCGAACGCGGCGCCGCCAACACTGCCGACAAGCTGCGATTGGAACGTGACGCCGCCAATGCCGCCGAACTGTTCCAGCCCGAAGATCCCGCAAGCAATGCCGCCCCAAAGTCCGCACAACCCGTGCAGCGGCCAGACCCCCAGCACATCGTCGATTTCCCAGTCATTGGTTGCGATCTGGAACGCTTGAACGAAGATTGCTCCGGCGATCGCGCCGGTTGCCAGCGCGCCGATCGGATGCATCAGGTCGGACCCGGCACAGACCGCCACCAGACCCGCCAGCGCACCATTGTGGACGAAACCCGGATCGTTCCGGCCGAGCATCAGCGCCGTCAGAATACCGCCCACCATTGCCATCATGGAGTTGACGGCAACCAGACCGGAAATGCCTTTGAGGCTTTGTGCGCTCATGACGTTGAAGCCGAACCAGCCGACGCACAACAGCCACGAGCCCATGGCAAGCCACGGGATCGACGACGGCGGTATGCCGATCGGCCGGCCTTTGTCGTAACGGCCGATGCGCGCACCCAACATGAGGACTGCGCCGAGACCGACCCAGCCGCCGAAGGCGTGGACAACGATGCTGCCGGCGAAATCATGAAAGTCGGCGCCCAGTACGGCTTTAAAGAAATCGTCCTGTAGTCCGAAGTTGCGGTTCCAAACGACGCCTTCGAGCAGCGGATAAGCTATGGCGACCAGCGCGGCCGTCGCGATGCACTGCGTTCCAAACTTTGCCCGCTCGGCGATGCCGCCCGAGACGATCGCCGGACTGGCCGCCGCGAAGGTGCACAGGAAGAAGAATTTGACCAGGCTGATCCCTGCGGCCCAAACCCTTCAGCCCCGCCGGAGATCGCTCCAGCGCTGGCGAGGAAACTGACGCCGTAGGCGATCCAGTAGCCGATGAAGAAGTAGCAGACGGTCGAAATGGCAAAGTCGACCATGATTTTGCAGAGCGCATTGACCTGGTTCTTGTGGCGGACCGTGCCGACCTCCAGGAACGCAAAACCGCCGTGCATCGCAAAGACGAGAATTGCCCCCATAAGGAGGAAAAACACGTCGGACCCCTGTTGGAGTTGTTCCATTCCCCGTAGCTCCCCTAGCGAACGTGATTATTTTTTATGCAATTCGCCGTCTTTGTGAGCGATATGCACGGATATCGGCCATGGGTTTACAAGAACGGTGCCAGAATTAATACTTACAAAATTGCTACTTATTTCAACGCGTTAATTAGAGACTCGATTGCCCGCCGGCAGCTGGCAGCCCAACGAATAGGCAAACGCCCGACGCGGACTGCCAAACTGCCAGGCACCGGCATACTGAACCCGTTTCGAAGTTCAATCCGGGTCAGCGAGTCCGGCGCGGGTTCATGTACAGATCGGCTTCCTGGCGCTCGATCTTCGGCGTGATGCGGCCGCGGCGAACGTCTTTGTAGAGCCGCTTCATGTGGCGACGGCTATCGGCATTGAAAATGATCATGCCGGCGAACAGCTTCATCACGGTCAGCAGGCGCTTGTCGGCGTGGCCCTGCTTGACCTTGCCGTACCATTTGCCGCCGATCGAAAACACTTTGCCGTCGAGTGCGCCGACAACATTGCCCTGCTGATCATAGAGCGTGTAGTCGCCGCCCAGATTGATGAAGTCGCGGCGCAGCCGGTAGAACTCCGGCTGGTTGTCGTTCATCAGGAAGAACGAGAAGTTCTCCGGCATGAACGGCCACTTGTTGGCCGACCGCTCAAGGTAGATCAGAAAGCTGTCATCGTCGGTGTTGATCGAAAACGCCGTCACCGGCAGGCCGCGCGAGCCGATCGTTTGCTGCAGCGAGCGGCCGACCATCAAATCCATGGTCGCGCGCCAATTGACGGTTTCGTTGAACAACTTGAACACCAGGCGCTTGTCCATGCCGGTGTTCTGCTTCCACAGATCCTCGCGGTAGCCGAGCACGCCGGTACGCTCACCATTCTCGATGATCTCGGCAAAGATATCCATGTCGGACGTGAACTGGCGCGACTTGCCCTTGTTGCGCGAGCGCTTGTAGAGCCCGAATTCGATGTTGTTGAAAGGCGTGATCCAGACATCGACGAGAAACTTGTGCCAGCCGTCCTTGCCGGGCTTGGGCGTTTTTTCCGTTTTCTTAGCGGCGGCGCGGTCCGACAACTCTTCGCGCGCAGCGTCGGCGGCAGCACCGAGGTCGGCGGTTCTCAAAGCGCGTGACGTCATGGGGGCGTCTCCTTGGGTCGGTAGCCGGGGCGTTTCCCCGCGAATCAGTCGGCCTGAGACTAGCATTGGCGAGCCGTCACCCCTTTGGACGGGCAGTGGAAAACCGTTGGAAAACTCGGACATTGGCAGATAGGTTTCGGCATCGGAGTGGGGCCAGCATGAGCGCAGTTTTGTTGGGAACCGTGGCAGCGCTGGTATGGGGGCTGCACGACTTCTTGGCCCGCTTCGTCAGCCGGTCTCTGGGCAGTCTGCAAGCCGTGCTCATCGTCTTGGCTGTTGGTGCAGCCTTCGTGTTCGCCACCATGCAGGCCGCCGGGGAACCCGTGCACATCGCGCCCGGCCGTGCCTGGCTGATTTTGCTGGCTGGCGTGGCTTACGCGCTCGCCCTCAAATTGTTGTACGACGCCTTTGCCATTGGTCCCGTGTCGCTCGTCGCGCCGATTATCGGCGCTTACCCGGTGTTCGCGATGATCTGGGCGGTCGTGAACGGCGCCCAACCCACGGTCACGGACTGGCTCGCGGTCGCCGCCATTATGGCCGGCGTAGCCCTGGTGGCACGGTTTGCTGAAGAAGCGCCCGCCGACCCCACGGAGGCCCCAATTGGATCGCGGGCGAAAGCCATCCTTTGCGCGGGCCTCTCGTGCGCCGGCTTCGCGATTTCCATCATCGCCGGTCAATCCGCCGCTTCAAACTCCAGCGAATTGTCCGTGACACTGTTCGCCCGGCTCGCTGCAATCGGCATCATTGCTCCGATTTGCTTGCAGCAGCGTGTGAGCTTCAGCGGCGCGCGATCCTGGCTGCCGGTGCTCGTCCTGATGGGCGCGCTCGATGCCGGTGGCCTCGCCGCCGTGGTGGCGGCCGGAAAGATGGACGCCGCAGAGCTGGCGACGGTTGTCGGATCCTGCTTTGGCGCCGTGACGGTCGTTCTGGCGGTCGTTTTCCTGAAGGAACGTCTGTCGCTGCCCCAGCTGCTCGGCATGGTCATGATCCTCGGCGGCGTGCTGGCCTTGTCGAGCCGCTACTGATGTGATCGGATGCAGCCTGCCTGGCGAGATGTGGGCTGCATCGTGATCGCCGGGGTTCAGATATGGATGCCCCTATGACAGTCACCGTGTTCAAGATCCCCGCCACCGACAGCGCGCCGCTGACCGACGACCTGCCCGGCTGGAAAAAAGTATCCGGCTCGCCGTCGATGAAAACCTGGGTGCAGCATACGACGGCCGACGGCAGCATGATTTCCGGTCACTGGGAAGCGACGCCCGGCACGTATCACGCGACCTATGCGGGCTTCGAGTTTGTGCATCTGATCGCCGGCCGCATCATCATCACGCCGGATGGCGGATCGCCGGTTGAAGTCAAAGCCGGCGATGCGTTCGTGGTCGAGCCGACCTTCAAGGGCACCTGGGAAATCAAGGACGCCGTCCGCAAGCACTTC
>JANORU010000126.1:0-1510 GCA_031415475.1 Hyphomicrobium sp. | reverse complement strand
GGGCGAATCCGTTGGCCTGTTAGGTCCGAACGGCGCTGGTAAAACCACCGTCTTCTATATGATCACCGGCCTCGTACCGGCCGATACCGGGCGCATCACGATTGACGGTCGCGATGTCACGCGGCTGCCGATGTACCGGCGCGCGCGGCTCGGCATCGGCTACCTGCCGCAGGAGGCCTCGATTTTCCGCGGCCTCACGGTCGAGCAGAACATCAATGCGGTGCTCGAACTGGTCGAGCCGGATAAGAAAAAGCGGAAGGAGCAGCTCGACAACCTGCTCGAGGAATTCCACATCACTCGTCTTCGCAAGTCGCCGTCGATTGCGCTGTCGGGCGGCGAGCGGCGGCGTTGCGAGATTGCCCGGGCGCTGGCTTCCCGCCCGTCGTTCATTTTGCTCGACGAGCCGTTCGCCGGCATCGACCCGATTGCCGTCGGCGACATACAACAGTTGGTCCGGCATCTTACCGACCGGGGAATTGGCGTATTAATTACCGACCACAACGTCCGCGAGACGTTGAGCCTCATCGACCGCGCCTATATCATCTATGATGGTCAAGTTCTGACACACGGTAAGCCTTCGGAAATCATAGCCAACGAAGACGTACGCCGCGTCTACCTCGGGGATATGTTCGTTAATGGCCGTTGATTAAACCTTGGCTCCGGGCGTGGTGCGGTGCGTTAAGGTTCGACAATGGCGTTAACCCCTAGATTGGAGCTGAGACAAGGCCAGCAGCTGGTGATGACACCACAGCTGCAGCAGGCCATTCGCTTGCTTCAGCTCTCAAACCTCGAACTCAACCAATTTGTCGATACTGAGCTTGAGCGCAACCCGCTGCTCGAGCGCGAAGAAACAACCGAAGAACCCGAACAGATTGCCGAAGATACGCCAGGCGCACCAAGCGGCGACGGCGAAGATGGCACTGGTTCAGATGCCGGCGGCGACGACGAGTGGCTGAACCTCGAAAAGCCGTCGCAGGATGCGGCCGGTCCGCTCGATGCCGACTTTTCCAACGTCTACACCGACACCGCACCCGGCGATGGCCCTTTGAACAACGGTGAATCCGGCTGGGCCGCAGCGCCCAACAAATCCGGATCGTTCGACGACGATCGCGATTTCGAGGATTTCGCGAGCCGCGAGATTTCACTGCGGGAACACTTGGCAACCCAGTTGCCACTGGCCATCACCAACCCGATCGAGCGGCTGATCGGCAATCACCTGATCGATCTCGTCGACGAAGCCGGCTACCTGCAGGTCGACACCGGTGACATGGCCGCCAAACTCGGCGCGCCGGTCGAACTGGTGGAGCGCGTTCTCGCAACGCTACAGTCGTTCGATCCGCCCGGCGTCTGCGCCCGCACGCTAGCCGAGTGCCTGGCGCTCCAGCTCAAGGATCAGAACCGCTACGACCCGCAGATCGCGGCACTGCTCGACAATTTGCACCTTCTGGCGCAGCACAACTTCAATGCCTTGAAGCGCGCCGTGCAGTGCGACGCCGACGAACTGACCGAC
>JANORU010000125.1:0-1832 GCA_031415475.1 Hyphomicrobium sp. | reverse complement strand
GCGGGCCCGATGAACTGGTCGATCTCCCGCAGCATTTCGGCAAGGATGGCCGGCCGCCGGATCTTTCCCAACATGATTTGCGAATTTTCGCCGAGATTATCGATGCGCCGGGGCTGAGTATCGAGGCGATCGTTGCCCGCGCGCTCGAATACAAGGAAGCGGGCGCCGACGTCATCGACATCGGCTGTCAGCCGGATGTGCCGTTTCCAGATCTGGAAAAAGTGGTTGCCGCGCTCAAGGCCTTGCGGCTGAAGGTCAGCGTTGACAGCGGCGATGTCAGTGAACTCGCACGCGCCGCCAAGGCTGGCGCCGATTTTGTTCTTTCGCTTGATGAGACGTCGCTCGATGCGGTCGCCGGGACGACGTGCGTGCCGATCCTGGTGCCAAAGCCGCACGGCGATTTCGACAGCCTCGTGCGAGCCATCGATCTCGCGACGAAAAAGGGCATCCCGCATATCGCCGATCCAATCCTCGATCCCATCCATTTCGGCTTCACGGCCTCGATCGAGCGCTATGCGGGACTTCGCCTCCGCTGTCCCGATACCGAAATTCTGATGGGCACTGGCAATCTTACCGAGCTGACCGATGCCGACACGCAGGGCCTCACAGCAACCTTACTCGGCATCTGTTCGGAATTGCGCATTCAGAATGTGCTCGTCGTGCAAGTGTCGCCGCACACCCGCCGAACGGTCGAGGAACACGACGCGGTGCGCCGGTTAATGTATCGCGCGCGCGAGGATCAAAGCCTGCCGAAGGGCTATGGCGGCGGGTTGCTATCGCTGCACGAGCTCAGGCCGTTTCCCTCGACGGGTGATGAGATCGCCAAGGCCGCCGCGGCGATCCGCGATTCCAATTTCCGCATCGAAGTCGCGGCCGACGGCATTCACATCTACAACCGGGATGGCCATCAGGTCGCGGCCGACCCGTTCGAACTCTATGCCAAACTCGGCGTCGACCAGGATGGCAGCCATGCTTTCTATCTCGGCTATGAATTGGCTAAAGCCGAAATCGCCCGGTCGCTCGGCAAACGTTACGCCCAGGACAATCCACTCGATTGGGGGGTTGCGGCCAAGACGAAGGGCGAGGATCTGGTCCGGCACGCGCCGGAAGGTGCCACATTGAAGGCCGCCAAGGACGCGAAGGCGAAAGCTGCGAAAGAGAAAAGCCATGGCAAGGATCGTCGAGACGATCGTAACGACGACTGATGCCGCGGGCGTGGTGCACATCGCGCCGCTCGGGCTGATCGAGGACGGCGCGCGTTGGATCATCGCGCCGTTCAGGCCGTCGCGTACCCACGACAATCTGATTGCCAACCCGTTCGCAGTCGCCAGCCACACCGATGACGTGCGCGTGTTTGCCGGCTGCATCACCGGGCGCAAGGATTGGCCGACGCACAAGGCGTCAAAGGTCAATGGCGCGTATCTGGATGGTGCCGTATCGCACTGGGAACTGGCGGTCGATCGCGTGACCGAAGACGCGCAGCGGCCGCGCTTTCATTGCCGGCTGGTGCACGAAGTTACTCATCGGCCGTGGCAGGGCTTCAATCGCGCTCAGGCAGCTGTGCTTGAGCTCGCAGTGCTCTCGACCCGCCTCAACATGCTGCCGGCCGAAAAGGTCGAGAGCGAGTTGAAATATCTCGAAATCGCCATCTCAAAAACCGCAGGCCCACGCGAGCAGGAAGCCTGGGGCTGGCTGATGGAGCGGATTGACGCTTGGCGGCGCGGCGACCCGTCGGCATCCAAGAAGACCTGAGACGGCTCAGTTCACCTGGCAGTTGGCCTCGTACTGGCCGCACGCATTGTTGTTGCCAGCGCCGCACTGCTTTTGCCACG
>JANORU010000124.1:0-3643 GCA_031415475.1 Hyphomicrobium sp. | reverse complement strand
TGCAGGCGCTGGAATTCGAACGGCGTTGCGCCTGCCGCCCCGATCGCCGAGGCGAGCGTGTGAGCGTTGTGGGTTGCAAACTGGCTATAGAATGCGCGCGGCTCGGCCAGCATCAGCCGCATGCAGGCGAGATACGACAGGTCGGTGTTGAGTTTGCGGGTAAACACCGGATAGTCGGCGAGCCCGCGCTCCTGCGCCCATTTGATTTCGCTGTCCCAATAGGCGCCTTTGACGAGCCGCACCGGGATGCGCTTGCCTTCCGCGTCGGCGAGGCGGCGCAACCAGCGTAGAACCGGGATCGCGCGGCGGCCATAGGCCTGCACAGCAATGCCCAAGCCCGGCCAGCCGGCGAAACTGTCGTGGGTGAACACGTCGCCGAACAGTCGGAGCGTCGGCTCCAGCCGGTCCTGCTCTTCGGCATCGATGGTCAACGCCAGGCCCGAGGCCTGCGCCTGACGCACCAGCGCGATCAGCTTCGGCTTCAAGTCTTCCGCCAGCCGCACGTCCTTGGCGGCTTCAAAGCGGGCATCAAGGGCCGACAGCTTCACCGACAAACTCGGCCGCTGCATGATGGCATCGGCATGGGTCGAGCCGAGCGGTCCCGCCGCCGCGCCGACCGCCTCGATTGCCGCCATGTAGCGGTCGAAATAGCGCGACGCATCGGCATCGGTCCGCGCCGCTTCACCCAGCATATCGAACGAGAAGCGATAGCCGTCGGCTTCGAACGGCTTGGCGCGAGCGATGGCATCCTTGATGGTGCGGCCGAGCACGAACTGGTCGCCGAGCAGCTTCACCGCCTGGCGAATGGCGCTGCGGATCACCGGTTCGCCGGAGCGCGCCACCATCCGCTTCATGATCTCGATCGGATTGCTCGAGTCCAGATCGCGCGGCTTGACGATCCGGCCGGTCAGCATCAGCCCCCAGGTCGAGGCATTAACCCACAGATTATCGGAATGGCCGCGATGCTTATTCCAATGACCGCCGGAGATTTTTTCGGCGATCAGCGCGTCGGCGGTATCGGCATCCGGGATTCGGAGTAGCGCCTCGGCGAGGCACATCAGGATCACGCCCTCTTCGCTCGTGAACCCGTATTCGCGCATGAAGGCATCGACGCCGCCATGGTGGGCGCGATTGGCGCGCGCCTGCTGCACCAGCCGGCGGGCAATCTCGGCCGTGCGGCGGCGCTCATCCTCGGTATAGACGGCGCGCTCGATCAACCCGCCGACCAGGCGGGTCTCGTCCATCAAATGATGGGTCTGGATCTCGTCGATCGACGGCAGGCGGCCGTTCGGCAGACGTGGGTCGCCGCCCGTATCGCGCTCGGCATTGCTGCGCGATCCGTTCGCCCCGGCCGAGACTGTCTTGCGCAGCGCAACCATCTAATCGGTCCACATCGAAGAGTTGTTTGATTCGGGTCGGCTCGAAGTTAACAGATTTGCACGCGCGGGTCGTGTTGCAAGACCACGGCGGATCGGGCATTCAATCCATCAACACAAATGAGCCTCGCGCCGCTCCGCTGGTCTGCAACCGGAGCGCGACATCTGGCATTCCCGTGATCGGAGACAGCCTGCCGTGCCGCCCGTAACTGTTCGAAAAATCACAGCTCTCCGCCGCACGATCGCCGGCTGGCGCGCGGCCGGCGACACCATCGCCCTGGTGCCGACCATGGGCGCGCTGCACGAGGGCCATCTGTCGCTCGTCCGGCTTGCCAAGAAAAAGGCGCCTCGCGTCGCCGTCTCGATCTTCGTCAACCCGACGCAGTTTGCGGCCACCGACGACCTGTCGCGCTATCCGCGTGACGAGGCCGCCGACCGGGCGAAACTTTCAGCCCTCGGCGTCGACCTCGTCTGGGCGCCGGACGTCGCTGAAATGTACCCGGACGGCTTTGCGACTGCGATGGAACCCAAGGGCGTCGCTCTCCCCCTCGAAGGCGAATTCAGACCCGGCCACTTCGCCGGCGTCGCAACCATCGTCCTTAAACTCTTCAACCAGGTGTCGCCGGATGTTGCGATCTTTGGTGAGAAAGACTTCCAGCAGCTCGCCGTCATCCGCCAGACGGTGCGCGATCTCAACCTCGACGTCAAAATCATCGGCGCGCCGACCGCGCGCGAAAAGGACGGCCTCGCCCGCTCATCGCGCAATGTCTATCTTTCGGCCGAGCAGCGCGCCGCAGCACCCGCACTATATCGCGCCCTCGTCGGCCTCTCGGCCATTGCCGCCAAAGGCGGCCTCATCAACAAGGCGATCGACATCGCCAAGCGCGATCTCGGCGGCGCGGGTTTCAAAAAAATCGATTATATCGCCGTCGCCGACGCTGAAACGTTCGGACCCTTCGACACAAAATCCGGCCGGCCGGGCCGCGTCCTCGCCGCCGCGTGGTTGGGGCGAACACGGCTGATCGACAATGTGAAGATCGGATAGCATTCGGCACATTCCCCACTTGCACGGTCCGGGAAAGTGTCGGACATGCGTTGGCGATTTCAGTGAGGGTTAGATTTCAGATGAGTTTAACCGCGAGCCCCGAAGTTCCGTTTTTCGACAGCGTCGTCTCCCGCATGAACGGTTTTCTCTACCGCTGCCGGGCTGACGCAGAGTTCACGATGTTGGAGCTGACCTCTGGCTTTGAACGCAGCTCCGGGTTCAGCGCATCGGACATATTGAATAACCGCGTTCGCTCATTCGCATCTCTCATTCACCCCGAAGACGCAGCCGCCGTCGACAACGCCGTCGTCGCCGGGCTTGAGCAAAGGATAAACTGGACGATCAACTACCGGCTGCTGCACACATCGGGCAATTATTTCTGGGTTCATGAGGACGGCGGCGGCGTCTGGGATGAGGCCGGCCAGCTCGCCTATCTCGAAGGCGCCGTGTTCGACATCGAGAATTTATACGCAAGCCTGACACGGCAGTTCAGCCAACCGGCGAAGGTGTGAGACGAAGGTCAGCCGTCTCCCGCTTACGCCCCCGTCCCCTTCGGATTGTCGAGAAAGTATCCGCTGGCGATCGCTGCTTCGGCAGCGGCGCAGCAGCCCTCCAGCCAGTCGAGCAGCGATGGCGCGGCCTCGACGGCCTGCTTGTCCAAGGTGTTGATGTAGTAGACGGGACAATCGTACTGGCCCTCGCAGCAAATGAAATTGAACTGATCGGCGAGCCGGCCAGCGATGATCAAGGCATTGGCCGGAAGCTCCGGCGAGGTACCGGGCGCGGCGGCATTTTCCGCCCGCCAATCGGTCGTGAAATCGAGCGTCATGTCGAACACGTTCGGGTACGTCACCGCCATATGATCGTGGCTGAAGAGTTTGCCCGCCCCATGCCCCATGATCCGAAGGTAGTTCTGATAAATGAAGGGCAGCGTCAGGCCATAGCGTTTTTCAAGCCGCGCAATCTCAACGTCCGTGCAGCCGCGCAGATCGTCAGCTGCGGCGATGCCGGAGAGCTGCATGCGGGTCAGCAACGGTTCGAAACGCGGATCGGACATGACATTGATCTTGGCAATGGGTAGGGCCATTCGATTGATCCACTGTCGTGCCCGAGAACGCAGCGCTTGACCACCCGCATAGGGTTAAGCGCGCCGGCTCAAACACTTTTTCTCAGTCCCGCTGTTGCCGAGTTATCCCCCTCGCCCGAAGAACCCGGCACGTCA
>JANORU010000123.1:0-3977 GCA_031415475.1 Hyphomicrobium sp. | reverse complement strand
CCCAAGCCGAGGATCGCGACCAAGCCGTCGCGTGGGGAAAAAGCCCGCCGCGTTGACCGCAAGGTGCATCGCTCGAAAGTGAAGCGCCTGCGCAAGTCGAAACCGGATTTCGATTGAGGACTACGAAACAATGCCGCGCTTTGCCGCCAATCTGAGCCTCATGTTCACCGAAGTGCCGTTTCTCGACCGGTTCGCGGCAGCAGCCACGGCCGGGTTCAAAGGTGTCGAGTTTCTGTTTCCCTATGCCTTCAAGATCGACGACATCCGCACGCGTTTGGAAGACAACGGTCTCGACCTCGTGCTCTTCAACCTGCCGCCCGGGCATTGGGATGAGGGCGAGCGGGGCGTGACGGCGCTTTCTGGACGTGACGCCGAATTCGCGACGGGTGTTGATCTGGCACTGCAAATTGCCGAAGCACTCGGCTGTCCAAGATTGCACGCTATGGCGGGGCTTGCCGCGCACGGCGCCGATCGCGCGGTCTACCTCGCCAATCTGGCGCTGGCCGCCGAATGGGCGCGGCCGCTCGGCATCGACATTTTGATCGAGCCGATCAACACGTTCGACATGCCGGGATACTTTTTGAACACGACCGGCGAGGCCAAGGCGATCCTGGATGAGGTTGGCGCGCCGAACCTAGGGCTGCAATTCGATCTCTATCATCGTCATCGCATGGAGGGCGGCGTGATCGAGGCGATCGCCGAATACGCCGGTATCGCGCGACACTATCAATGCGCCGGCCCGCCCGACCGCGGCGAGCCAGGCCTCGATCCGCTCGACTATCGCGCCGTCTTCAAGGCCATCGAAGAAACAGGCTATGCCGGCTGGATTGGTTGCGAATATAAGCCCCGGGCCGGTACGTTTGCCGGGCTCGATTGGCCGCAGACGTGTGGAGTTTCGATAGGGTGAGCTTTCGCGTAGGCCTTCAAGGCACGCTCCTTGCTGCCTCACATACGGACTATCGTTAACTGCTTCGGATCTGGCCACCGGTGCGGTCTTGCCGGCTGAAACCATGTTTGAAAATGAGCCCGAACCCGATTTGACGCGCAGTCTCGTGCCGCCGCACGGGCTGGTGTTCAGTTTTGGGCTAACGCTGCTGGTCATTTTGCTGCTGACCATCTCGGGCCTGACGCTGGCCGAGTTCGGCTGGCAATATGGTGAATCCGGCGGCTCGGCTCTGGAGAAGTTGCACCCGGCAACCCTTTTGATGGTTGTGCTTCTACTAATGAGCGCCATCGCGCGCGGCAATCCGCTGCGAGCTATTTTGGCGGCGCTCGAAGACCACCCCTACGTTCCGGTCTATTTGATTGTCGTGCTGTTGCTGATGGCGCATGCGATTTTCATCGCCGGGCTGCCGTTCACAAGCTTCATCGACACGTTCATTGCTCCGGCGATCGTGTTGCTGCTGTTTCGCGATATCGACGAACAGCGCGGCCACCGTCTGGCGTTGCTTATTCATCTGCTGATGTTCGTCAACGCAGCGCTCGGTATCGCCGAGTTTGCCGGCGGCTTTCGGCTGACACCGCTGATCATCGAAGGCGAACTTCTGGAAAACGAGTGGCGCTCATCGGCCCTGCTCGGACATCCGCTGTCGAATGCTCTTTTGACCGGCGCTTATATGGCGATCCTGTTGTCCGGGGGCGGCCACGATCTGTCGGGCGGCGCGCGTCTGATCGCCTTTTTCGCGAGCGCGGCCGGCATGGTCGTGTTCGGTGGCCGCGCCGCTTCGGCGTTGATTATTCTGCTCATCATCTGGGACGGAGTTCGCCGATTCTATTCGGTGCTCTCGGGTGGGCCGGTCGATAAATCCCGCGTGCTGGCCGCGATCATCGGCCTGCCGCTGCTCCTTGTCGGTATCGGTGTGCTCGCCGACCTCGGCTTCTTCCAGCTGTTCCTCGATCGGGTCACCGATGACCAGGGCAGCGCCAGCACGCGCGTCGAAATGTTCGAGCTATTCAAGCATATGACTTGGATGGAACTGATCTTCGGACCCGACCAGGCCCACATCCAGACCCTCATGCACTATTACGGCCTCGACTATGGCATCGAGAGCTTCTGGGTGGCGGTGATCTGCGCACACGGCCTGATTGCAGGCTTGGCGTTCTTTGCCGCGCTGTTCCTGTTCTGTCTCGAGATCATGCGGGCCGCGCCCGGGTCTGTGACGCCACTGATCTATTTCTTTGGCGTTGCTTCGGCCTCCTTGAGCCTGTCGGCCAAGACTGTGGCATTTTCCGTATTCCTACTCATGACCCTGATCCTGTTGCGCCCAACCCGCGAGGCGGCCGGAAACGACATGGAAAGCGTGGAAGACCTTTCGCCCGACGCCCGTCTGGTGGCATAGTTGCCGCCAATTGCGTGGCTGTAGGGAGTGTCGCCATGGGGGGGCCGTACGATTCCACCCGCCGGGAGTTTGCCAAACGCGTCGCAGCAGTGCTGGCCGCACCGGCGCTGCTTCGGCCCTCGTGGGCCTGGGCCGGCGCTTCGGCAGGTGCCGCCGAGCCTTGGGCTGAACTCGGGCGGCTGACGCTCAAAGCACAACAGCTCGGGCTATCCGTGCCGCGCATGTCACTCGGGCCGGAAAGCCTGAGCAGTGACTATACCGCCACCATGCCGGCCGTCGTCGATTTCATCGACAGCATCGATGCCGGTCTTGCGGATGCGGGAACGGGCGCGACACCCGAACAGGAGGCGCTGCGCGAAGAGGCAAGCGATCTCCTCGGCAAAGTTCTCACGGCCGAAAAGATTCCGCGCGAGATTTCACCGGAGATCGCCGGACCGTCCGCGTCGGCTACCATCAAGCCGCCGAAGTACGAGGACGTGGCGGACAGCTATCGCCGGCTGTTTGATACATGCGTGATCAAGGACAGCAAGCGCACTGAACTCAACTGGTATATGTCGAAGCTGACCGACGAGACCCGCCGCAAGGCCTATCAGGCGGTCGAGGACGAGATCTGCGTGCCGTGGTACTTCGTCGGCATCATTCACGGCATGGAGTGCGGCTTCGATTTGAAGAAGCATCTCCATAACGGCGATCCGCTGAAATACAAAACCGTGCAGGTGCCGAGCGGCCGCCCGGTGGTGTGGAACCCGCCGACCGATTGGCACTCAAGCGCCGTCGATGCGTTGCGCTACGACAAGTTCGCCGATCAAACCGACTGGCAGCTGACTCGCATGCTGTATCGCTGGGAGGCCTACAACGGCTGGCGCAGCCGGCTGCTGCACGGCATCAACACGCCGTATCTGTGGAGTTTTTCCAACCACTACTCACGCGGCAAGTTCGTCGCCGACAACGTCTGGGATTCCAACGCCGTCTCGCAGCAATGCGGCGCGGCGGTGATGCTGAAGGCCCTGGTTGAGAGCGGAGCTCTGGCGCCGCCGGTGTGAGGGGGTGGGATCGTAGCAACATCGTAGGTTGGGCTGAGCCCTTCTGCGAAGCCCAACGACGTCCTTCGCGGCTGCAAAGTTGTTGGGCTTCACAAGGGAGTTCAGCCCAACCTACAATTCCTTGGTCCACTATTCATCAGCGGGATTTTCAATAACCGGTGCTCATCTCGCAATGTTTGCCGACGTGACGCAATACAGCCAGAACTCATTCGCAGATGTAGGTTGGGCTGAGCCCAATTGCGAAGCCCAACAGCTTCAGTCCCGTACCGACCAATCGGGCAGCTCCGGCATGCGATCTGATCCCCAATCTTGGGAATAGACGCCTCGTGCCATCCACTCGCGAAACGTCGAGTGCGGCCAATCGATTGCTGCCGTTACCAAGTCGTGTTTGACCGGATTCAAGTGAATGTAGTTGACGTGTTCCATGAAGTCTTGCTCGTCGCGGATGAGGTGTTCCCAGAAGCGGCGCTGCCAAATGCTGCGTTGTCGCTTGGCAATTCGGCTCGCTGATTGCGGCTTAGAGGGTGACGCCCGGTTCAATTTGCGGCTGAAGCCAGCTTTGATCAAACTCCAGCGGGTTGAAAAATCGCTGTCG
>JANORU010000122.1:0-6167 GCA_031415475.1 Hyphomicrobium sp. | reverse complement strand
GCTGAACCCGCGGCATCGATTAACGCCGCACCGTGGGGCCGTTGACTTGGTTTATGCCGCCGCTGCCAAGCTCACGACCACGCTCTCGAACACACGGCGGCCGTCGGTGCCGCCAAGCGCTGCCTCATAGAGCCGCTCGGGGTGGGGCATCATGCCGAGTATGCGGCCCGTCGGGTCCGTGATGCCAGCAATGTTGCGCTGTGCGCCGTTGGGCGAGGTCTCAGACGAGACGACGCCGGCCTGATCGCAATAGCGGAACGCAACGCGGCCCTCGCCTTCGAGCCGGTCGAGGGTCTGGCTGTCGGAGAAGTAATTTCCCTCAGCGTGGGCGATCGGCACTTTGATAATCTCGCCCCTGCGATAGCAGGCCGTGAAGAAGGACTTGTCGGTCTCGACCTTCAGATGCACGTCGCGGCAAATGAACTTGAGCGAGCGGTTGCGCATCAGCACGCCGGGCAGCAGCCCCGACTCGCACAAGATCTGGAAGCCATTGCAGATGCCGAGCACCGGCGTGCCGGCCTTGGCCTTGGCGATCACGTCCTTCATGATCGGTGAATGGGCGGCCATCGCTCCGCAGCGGAGATAGTCGCCATAGGAAAACCCGCCGGGTAGCACGCTGAGCTCCGACGCCGGCACGCTGGCGTCGCCGTGCCAGACCATGGCCGGCGCAAAGCCGGTGATGCGCTCGATCGCGACTTTCACGTCGCGGTCGCAGTTGGAGCCGGGGAAAACGATGACGGAGGCGCGGATCATGGCGTGGTCCCGTTGGCTAATCTGCATTTCCCCTGTTCCAGGGCTTCGATCTGTTTGCCGTTGAATGTCGTGGCGCGCAAGTCGAGGCTCAGAGGTTTTACCACGGCTAAAAGCAGCATTTCCTTGTCGGCTAGCTGGTCAACGCCCTTGGGTGCGGGCGACCAGAGCTGGATCTGGGCGTCGTCGGGCACCAGAAGCGGGCACGAGTCGGCGCAGGCTTTGCCCTGGTGGGCGATCGCGGCGAACGATCCGCCGTGGCCCGGATCGGTGCTGACAGCGCGCCAAGCGCCGGATGGCGGCTTTGCGCCTGCGTCCTTCAAGACGAGTGACAGTTTGATTTCGCCGTTCGACGCGTTGGCGCCCTCGTCGGCGACGACCACGGATCTGGTTGAGCAGATGAGTTCGATGGGTTTGTTGGGTACGAGTTTCAGGGGCTCAGCCACGGCCGAACTCGGAGCCAAAACTGCGAGCAGAATGGCCGGGAATCTTGCCGATAACGGTCCAATAGCCAAATTACGATCAGACAACGGCATCAGTCAGATTGAGGCGCCGCTCAATGCGTTCCAGGCGCCGTGAATTGTCGTGCGTTAGCTCGTATAGATTATGGATGTCCTTCTGAAACGCCAGCATGTGGCCCCTCATTGCCGACAATTCCTCGCGCATAGCACGCTGTCCGTCAGTCAGCTGGGACACCTGATCCTGCAGCTTCTTCAGAACTTCATAGATCAGCTCGGTTGTGACTTCGACCATCTCGTCAGCACTCAGCTAGACAATCTCATAACTATAATTCTCGATCACCGTGTTGGCGAGCAGGTCCTTGCACATTTGCTCGACGATGGACTCGGCTTTGGCCGGATCGCTCTCGGCCAGTTGGACCTCGATGTACTTGCCCTGGCGCACGTCGCCGACGCCGGAAATACCGAGGCCCTTGACGGCGCCTTCAATGGCTTTGCCCTGCGGGTCAAGCACGCCGTTTTTGAGAGTAATGCGGATGTGGGCTTTCATGGTGGTCCAGGGTGTAGCGTGCAGGGTTTAGGGTGTAGGGAGGGCGCTTTTCTACACCCTCAACGCTACACCCTACACCCTCACGTCAGTTCGGCTTACCGGTCGGATTGGACGCAACGAGCACAGGGCCCGAGCCCTTGGGGCGCGGGTTTTCCGTCAGCACGCCGAGGCGGCGGGCGACTTCCTGATAGGCTTCCAGCACCCCGCCGAGATCGCGGCGGAAGCGGTCCTTGTCGAGCTTGTCGGACGTGTGGATGTCCCACAGGCGGCAGCAGTCCGGGCTGATCTCGTCGGCCAGCACGATGCGCATGGTCTCGTTGTCCCACAGCCGGCCGAACTCGACCTTGAAGTCGACGAGCCGGATGCCGATGCCGAGGAACAGACCAACGAGGAAGTCGTTGATGCGGAGCGCCATCTGCATCACTTCGTCGAGTTCCTGGGGCGTCGCCCAGCCGAACGCAGTGATATGCTCTTCCGACACCATCGGGTCGTTCAGATTGTCGGCCTTGTAGTAGAACTCGACGATCGAACGCGGCAGTTGGGTGCCTTCCTCGAGACCCAAACGGGTCGCGAGCGAGCCGGCCGCCACGTTGCGGACCACGACCTCAAGCGGGATGATCTCGACTTCGCGGATCAACTGCTCACGCATGTTGAGCCGCTTCATGAAATGGGTCGGCACGCCGATTTCACCAAGCCGCTGGAAAATGTATTCCGAGATACGGTTGTTGAGCACGCCCTTGCCTTCAATGATGGCATGCTTCTTGGCATTGAACGCGGTCGCGTCGTCCTTGAAATGCTGAATGAGAGTGCCCGGCTCCGGGCCCTCATAGAGAACCTTGGCCTTACCCTCGTAAATCCGGCGGCGCCTGCTCATCGATCCTGGTCCTTTGACGATCACGCTCACACTCTTGAACGACTTGAACTACGTGCGAATTGGCTACGCTTTAGAGACACCTTCACGCGCCGCCAGTCCCGGCAGATTCTTGATCGGATTCACGCCGATTTTGGAGTGGGTTGAGGGCGACGGGCGCACGAAACTCTAGGGGAGAACCCTAGCCGAAGGGGGCATCCGACACAATCTTAACGGTGCCGCATGGGGTAGACGTTTGAGGAACTGGTTGAGCGGCCGTTTAAGCCATTGATCCGGCACGTTAGGCAGGCTACCCGTCACGGCAATGCCGCCGCTTTAGGGTTACATGCAACCCAGTGTGCGAGCGAGAACAAGAGTAGAACATAGACCCGCGGAGACAACAAAATGACGACGTTCAACGAGCGCGAAAAGGGCTTCGAGAAAAAGTTCGCCCACGACGCCGATCTGAAGTTCAAGGCCGAGAGCCGCCGCAACAAGGCGCTGGCCGAATGGGCAGGCGCGAAAATGGACCTCTCGGGTGCGGACCTCGAAGATTACATCAAGGCCGTGCGCAAGGCCGACCTGGCCGAGAAGGGCGATGACGATGTGTTCGGTAAGGTCAAAGCCGATCTCGCCGCCAAGGGCGTTGCTGTGCCGGACGCTGACATCCGCAAAGTCATGGGCGAGGCCCTGGCCAAGGCTGTGACGGATATCGAGTCGGCGAAGTGAGATTCGGCAGTTAAGCAGCCGGCAGCAGCGCAGTTTGAGTTTCGTGTTCGCAGTATCGCCTCTCAGCGAGACTCATTAGCGCCCACTGCCGCATTTACTTGCCTGCCTCCGGCAGGACCTACCCCAGCCTCCGCAGAAACATCCCGAACGCCAGCAATCCGTCCGGCCAGGGGCTGTGACCGTTCAGCATTCGAACAAATTCCGAGCCAGCTTACTTTGCCGAATGGTGGCACTGAGCGTGCCGATTTTCAGTTCCGGGTGATCTGGAACAACGACTGTTATGGTATCCGAGCCATCCCGTCGCTGCATCACGATATGGCTTCCGCGTTGACGTACAGCGACAAAGCCATTCTGGATGAGAACGTCGCAAACTTCCCGGCCGCTCATGACCCTGAGCTTAGCCAACAGCGACCTCGATCTGAGTGACATAAACTTCGTCGCGCAACCGCCTTTTGAGTTCGGCGGCCGATGCACTTTCCAAGAACAGCTCTATGGCCTCAGTTAAATTGGCCCGTGCGGTGGCGACGCTCTCGCCCTGGCTCGCAATATCGAGTTCGGGACAGTGCGCGACGTAAGCGTTGTCCTCGCGTTCGATAATGGCAGTAAACTGTCGGGTCATGTCCGGAAATTCCAAAGCCTGAAAGCCAAATATTAGGTCAAGTCTATCATAGCACGTTGCACCGCAACTGCGAATTCTACCCCAGCCTCTTCAAGAACATCCCGAACGCCAGCAATCCGTCCGGCCAGGGGCCGTGGCCGGAGTCTGTGTTGACGTGGCCGACGTCGCCGGATTCGACGATGAGCGAATCCCATGACGAAGCCAGCAGCCGCGCCCTCGCAAGTGAGCAATAGGGATCGTTCGTGGACGCGATCAGCGTCGAGGGAAACGGCAGCGCGCTCATCGGCAAGGGGGCAAAACCGGTTCCTGCCGGATCGGCGAAGGTCTCGCCCTGCGTGACCGGCCAAAGATCAGCGTTCTCGACATCGGCCGGAGCAACGAGGAACGCGCCGACAGGTTTTGCTGGCAGCCGCGCAAGTGTGGGCGCCGCGTGCGCCACGGCTGCAACGCCGAGGCTGTGCGCAACAAGCACCACCGGCCGGACGCTTGACGCTGCCGCCTCGACGATCCTTGCCACCCAGGCATCGCGCTCCGGGTGCAGCCAGTCGTCCTGCTCGACGCGGCGCGCGGTCTTGAGGCTACGCTCCCACCGCGATTGCCAGTGATCGCCGCCCGAACTCGACCAGCCGGGGACAATCAGAATATCGGCTTCTGAAGTTTTCATTGCGTCGAGTGGTGTCCCTTGCGCAGCCCTATTGGGGATCTGCCATCGCGTCGCTGCTCTGCCACAGCTTCGCCACGCTGAAAAGTACCGCAACCAGAACGACGATCCAGCGGCCGTCGAGGAGCAGGGGCACATCGAGGTAAGCGGTCGCGGCCACTGGCAGCGCGTAGACCAGAACCAGCACGGTGGCCGTTGTCCACGGCAGCGCGATCGGTGTCGCGCGGAGCGCATAAAGCCAGACAAACATCGCGGTCAACAGCGCCATGAGCACGAGATCGAGCGGCCGGCCGGGCGCCATCGCTTCCGTCCAGGCTTGCGCCGTGGTGCCGTCGCTGGTGAACCACGGTAAAACGCCAGCCCAGCCGATCAGTGTCGAGGCCAGCAGAAGTGGCCAGATGACGCCATCCAGGGCACCGGTCGAGGTCGTGCCGCCCGATTTTTCAAGCGCTCGCAACAGGCCAACAACAGCGGCTGCGGCTGCCAACAGCAAGCCAAGTGACAAGGCTGCACTCGCGGCGGACAGATCGCCGCTCTGCAGCACCTGCCAAACGGCCGCCAGCCGCGCCACGAAAAGACTGAGCATTGGCACCGTGAGGAGGACCCAGAATCCACTGCCAATGCCGTGGCGGGAAATGACGCGCGCTAAAACCATGAGCAGCATGGTTCCCCCGACCAGACTGGCGATCGCGGTCATGCGGAAACTTTCATTCGGCTCGATCAAAATATTGTCGACTTGTTCCAAGGCCCTTGCGTACCCCGCCGCCTGAAAGACGGCGAACACGAGCGCCAGCACGACCACGGCTCGGCCGTACAAGGGGCGCGGCTCAGCATTGGGGCCGCGATATTGGCCGGCGCCGGGAAGGATGAGCGCGACAACTTCCGCGAGGATCAGAGCGCTGAACCACGGCATCACGCCGAGCGCCATGATCGACGAGGCGTCGAGACCCGCTAAGCCCGAGCCGCTCTGCAGGACCGGTGCGAGCGCCTCGACGTCGATGCCCGGCAATGGAATGTGGCAGCCGAGGCGATAGAGTGCGACCGCCGCAAGTGTGACCAGCACGCGCTGGGAGAATGATCCTGATGCCGCGTGGTCAAGTCGCGCCGGGTCCGGTGCGGTCGGAGGGGATGTCGTCACCGGTTGGACCTTTCACAACGGAACACGGCAGGAGGTTACGATACGCTACTTCGCAGTACGCCCCACAGAGGCAAAATTATGCGAGGGTCAGAAATCCATCAGCATGACGTCGATATCTGTCCCGGTGGGTACACCCGGCGCGCCAATGTCGCGCACGATCAGGCCGTCGGACGCGGCGAGCGGCGACATCAGCGAGCTATCCTGAGACGCAACCGGCGTCACCATCCGCTTGCCATCGCCGGCCGAAAGCACCGCGCGCATATAGTGCGTGCGCGGGCCGTTGGCGTCGAGCGGGCTTGTGAGAGTGGCGCGCACGCAGTTGGGGTCCTGATCGGGAAGACCCAGCATCCGGCGAATGAGCGGCACCAGAAACACGCGCCCGCAAATCAGTGACGAGACGGGATTGCCGGGC
>JANORU010000121.1:0-3743 GCA_031415475.1 Hyphomicrobium sp. | reverse complement strand
CAGAATGCGATGCGAGACGGCAGCGTTGTAATGCACGCGGTCGCCGAGGTCGGTGTTCTGCGTTCCTTCGCCGGCGGCGGTGTAAAGCACGCTGGCATCGAACGACCAGCCGCCGAAGCGCTGCGTGAGTGCTAGACCAATAGCACCATTCCACGCGCCGGAGCCCGGCTGGAATTCGGCACCGAATGTGACTCCGTCATCGTCTTTGTCGTTGGTCTTGCCAGTCGGGGCCGTGACACCGGCGAGCAAGGCGGCTTCAGTGCCGGATGCTTGATTGTTGAGAAAACGCCACTGCGCCAGTACCGACAGATCGCCGATGCCCTGAGCGTCGCCATGGACGTGGGCCTCGGGTTCGCCGTCCTCGATTTCGCCTTCGCGAACATCTGTGCGTTTGACATAGGGAAGGCGCACCGAAACCGTCAGGTCGTTGGTCAGGCCGTAGGCGAAATTGAGGGACGGGCTGGAAATTGTATCCAGCGAATGAACGCCGGCATGGTCCTCGCCATGCTCGGCAGCGTGTTCGGCCGCTTCGATCAGGGTGTCGTCGCTCAAGGCGTCAAGCGACGTGTAGTCGAATACCACACCGGCGACACCGGTACCTTGGCGGAGCGTTGTCGCCGAAATGGTGTTGATGGGTCCGGCGCCGCCGGTGTTACCGGGCCCGCCTGGGTGATGGGCGAATGAAGGTGGTGCGGCAAGCAGCGTGCAGAGTGTTGCGGCGGTGGCCACCGTCTTTGATGTGAGATGGATTGAGCAGGGCATAGGGTCGTCTCCGGAGCAGCGCAGTGCGCTGAATTCTAAATAGGGCCCGGCTCCAATGATGCGGAACGCTAAGCCTGAGAATGCGAAGGAATTGGCTTGGAACGCGCCAGCGTGGCGGCCGCTATCGGCCGGCGCAGGCAAACATCAGGCACTCAACGGTGGTGCGCGAGTTCTGGGCCGGGCGTCGTAACGATCAAAAATAAACGCGGTTGCAACCGGACTCCAGGCCGCAGTCGTTTCGGGCTGTGCAAACGAAGGACATGCGGGGGCAGCTAAGGCATGCCCCGAGGCGAGCGCCGAGCAGTAAAGGCACGACATGGGCTTCCCGCCCGGTACCGTCTTGCCATCGGTTTGTCCGGAGGACTCACGGCAGAGGGCACTGGCGAGATCGATGCCGAAGGCTTGCAGGTCCTTGCCGGCGAGCGCCAGTTCGGCGCGTTCAGCGGCCATGGCGGCGCTGTGGCGGAGCACAACAAACGACTGGGCGACCAGCGCGATAAGCGCAAGGATCGCCACACTCCATTTCGTGCGCGTGTGCCGGAGGCGGACCATGAAGGAAATAAGGCACACTCGATCGCGAACGGGCAAGTGCCTCACGGCAACAGATTGGCGAGAATTGGCATTCTGCGTCAGCGCGCCACGAGGTCGGCGGCGGCATCGGCGGGTGTCATATTGCCGGCAAGGACGGCATCCGACAGGGCGTCGAGCCGCTCGCCTTCGCCGGCTTTAACGCGCGCTGCAACGAGATCAGCCGCGGCTCGGGCGATCAGGTAGCGGGCGCGCCGCCGCCGCCGGGAGGCCGGGCTTTCCGCCATCACGCGCGCGCCCGTTACACCGATTTCGGTCATCAGGCGATCAACGCCGTCGCCAGTCGTGGCGGTCGTTTTCAGAACCGGGATTTTTTCCTTGATGGTGGCGCGAAGCGACAGCGCCCCCATCAGCTGCTGCATCGTCTGTTCGGCACCCGGCCGGTCGCCCTTGTTGACGACCAGGATGTCGGCAATTTCGAGCAGGCCAGACTTCATCGCCTGGATGTCGTCGCCCAATCCCGGCGCGGACATAACGATCCGCACGTCGGCGACTTCGGCGACATCGATTTCGCTTTGTCCCGTGCCGACGGTTTCGAGAATGACGAGGTCGAAGCCGGCGGCGTCGAAGGCATCAATGATGCGGACGGCGGCCGGCGATAGCCCGCCAAGATAGCCGCGCGAGGCAAGCGAGCGTACGAACACGCCATCGTCATCAAGTGCGGCCGTCATTCGGATGCGATCGCCGAGGATGGCGCCGCCCGAGATCGGGCTCGACGGATCAACGGCAATGACGCCGACCGTCTGGCCGGCATCGCGCGCCAGGCGAATGACGGCGTTGACGAGGGTCGATTTGCCGGCGCCCGGTGGGCCTGTGAAGCCGACGACGAGCGCTTTGCCGAGATAGGGTTGCAATGCCTGTAGCACCGCCGGCGCAATCGACGACATGCGTTCGAGTTCGGTCACGATGCGCGAAATCGCCAGCCGGTCGCCGCGCCTCAGGCGGGCAACAAGGTCGGGAATTTCGGCGGCGCTGAACGCGCCGGACAACGGCGCGCGCTGTGGAACATCAAGGGCCATAACGCGCTGATACGGGGAAGGGCCGCTCCGCGCAACCCCGCCCCTGTCCGATCCCCAGGAACTCCCCTGAAAGGTGTTTGCGCCTCAAAACCAGAGGCCCGGCCAGCGATAGCGCGGCTTCAAGGACGCCGGTCCCGCGCCGACGAGTGAGAGCATCGGCTGCTCGACGATGACGATTGGGTCAAAGCCGGGTGGCCTCCGGATCGACAACAACCGGTTGACTCGATCTTCGGCGCTGGGATGGGTTCGCAATAGCGAAGGGACCGGCACGCGCCGCGCCGGGACGGGATACGAAAGGTCTTCCCAGAAATGTCCGGTCTCGCTGTCGAGCTGGCGCAGTGCCGACGCCAGACCCATGGCATCGCCGGTCAACGCCGCCGCTTCCAGATCGGCGTCGAATTCACGCGTCCTCGACAACCCGAGTTGCACGAAGCTCGAAATGGCCGGCGCAATGTAGAGAAGCGCGATGGCAGCCCACGACATCGTCTCGCGACCAGTGATCTCGGCTACGAGATTGACGGCCGCAAGGCCGAGCGCGACATACGACAGGAGCTGCAAGAGGCGCGTCACAGCATCGGCGAGGCCCATGACCGCGAGGTCGTTGTTGCGGATGTGGCTCATTTCGTGGGCCAGCACGCCGGCAATTTCGCGCAGCGTCAGGCGTCGCAACAGGCCTTCGGTGATGGCAATGACCGGCGCATTGGGACTGCCGGCGGCAAAGGCATTGAGCGTCATACTCGGGATTACGTACAGCGCCGGCCGAACGGGGAGCTCGGCGCGATAGGCGAGCACATCGACGAGCGACGGCAATTGGCCGTCATCGCCGTGCACGGGCCGGGCCTGATAGAGTTTCATCACGGTTTCGGGCGCGACACGGGGACCGTAGACTGCCAGCGCGAGCAGTAAGGCTGAGACGATGACGACACCGGGCAGCCCCGCCAGCGCAAAGCCGGCCACTCCGAGAATGACCGCCATGGCCGCCAGCAATGCCGACGACGCGAGGAGATTGTCGCGGCGGTGCCGGGTGAGCATCGCCGCATCGAGAAAGCGGCTCAATCGATCCTCCATGCCTTAGGCCGTGTCCGATATCACCGGCCTGACGAAAACGAGCCGGCTCCTGCTTTATTCCCAACGCTTCGAGCACAACGCGACGCCGTTGGAGCGCATCAAAACTTGGCGAGTACCGCAAGTTCCTCGGCCAGATCGTCCCGTCCCGAAGCAGCGGCCAATATTGCCGGGACAATTTTTTCGGCGCGATCCACGACCGTGAAGCGGATATCGAGCCCTGAACGGATGAAGGTGTCGGCCTTCATATGCGAGAGCAGATTGAGGAACGGTGTCCAGAAACCTGCAATGTTGGCCACCACGATCGGC
>JANORU010000120.1:0-3540 GCA_031415475.1 Hyphomicrobium sp. | reverse complement strand
GTCGGCGACCAGCTTGGCCGCGACCGCGTCGCCGCCGTCGGCTTCGCTGACGACGAACATCAAAGATCGATGGTTACGGGCAGCCGACCATAGACTGCGGGCCGGTATATCCAAGATTGAGGCGGTAAAGCCCTCCGGCTGGGCGCTCCTCGACCGGCGGTCCCGGCCTGGATCGAGCGGCCGTCTCGGCCCCTGCCATCGGGGCGAGGAGAAGGGCTGTCAGGGCGGCCGTTACGGCCAGACGTCTCGGCATGGGGTGGCCTCGAGGAGCAATCGGTCTCAATACGCCAGTTTCCAGCCCGAAGATCGCCCGCCGCACCCGCAATTGCCCGCCAGCTAGGCCGGCAACTTAGGGGCATCGCAATTTTTTCCCACCTTTTTCATCGGGCGTTCCAGGGGGAACAGCGCATCGGGGCCGGCGCGGCAATACTGCCTCCTATCGAAACCGCCACCCTAGGCAACAGGAGACTGCCATGACCCCGATGACCACAATCCTCACGACCCGCCTCGTAATGATTGCAGCCGTAGCGATCGGCGCTCTCATCCTCCAGAATTCAGCCGCCAATGCCTACTCGGCCCGAGTGAAGATGGCATGCGCCGGCGACTACTTCTCGCACTGCAGCCAGCACGGCCTGGGCGGCTCGGGTGTTCGCCAGTGCATGCGCGCCGCCGGTCCTAAGCTTTCCAAGGGCTGCATCAACGCTCTCGTGGCAGTTGGCGAAGTATCGGCCTCGGAAGTGGCCCGCCGCTCTGCCGCTGCCGGCAAGTAAGCGACTTCAGGTTTTTTGAAACCGATTGAAGCCAGGGCGGGTCTCCGCGCCCTGGCTTTTTTTTGAGCGTTTTCGAGCGAAGTGGTTTCCGGTTCGCGTTAAGAAAACACGCCAGAACATGTGACGAGAGGGCGTGAGCGCTTCGAAGTCGCGCGAACGCGCTCTAGCGCCGCCACCTGAGGCCAAGGCGAACGTCATCGCTCACCCAATCGCTGCCCGGCTGGTTAGACCTGAAATTGATATGTTCGTAGCGGCCGTACGCGGTCCACTCGCGGTTGAAATAGTATTCGAGCCCAAGCGCTGCTCTCAGTTCGTTTTCGTCGATCTCGACGTTGTCGTAATTTTGGTCCGTGTAGGTGAGCCCGGCGGTGCCGATGAGGTAGCGAAGGAACGCGTGGCGCGCCTCGATGCCGAACTGGTGCGAGACGACGCCGGCCGAATTGGCGGTATTGGTATCGAAGATGTCGGTGCGCGCGGTGAAGCGCAGGGTGGTGAGGTCCGAGACGCGCCATGCCAGATTGGCGTCGACCAACACGCCCTGGACGTCGCTCAATGCTGCATTTTCCGGGTTTTGCCGGCCCCAGCCCAGGCTCGCTTCGCCGCGAAGGATGTCGCCTGTCGTGCCGAAATCGACGCCAACGCGAGTGCGCTCGCCGTCGCTCGTACGCAGCAGGTTGTCGCCGCGGGACGGCGCGTCGTAGTCGCGCTGATTGATTTCGACTTCCGAGAAGACCGACAGTGTCGGTTTCAATTCGTAGCTCGCACGTACGGCTTCACGCGTTTCCCGAAAATCGCGATCGTCATTGCTGCCGGTCGAGGGTGGGGCACCCACAGTCGCGGCTTCGGTGTCGCCGTAGTCGGTGTCCGTCACCGCGCCGCGCAACTGGACCGACAGCCGGTTGAAGCGGTGGTTGAGAGTCAGCGCTGCGTCGTCCGTCTTGACCTCGGCCCGGTCGCCTGTCGTGTTGGCGTCAATGCCGGAGCGGCCTTCCTGGCGCTGGTTGTGGGACAGCAGTCCCTGAAGATTGGTCAGTCGCGTGATGTCGAGCCGGCCGCGACCCTCGACGCCCCAGGCACGGTCGTCCTCGCCGTCGAACTCGTCGTGGAAAGTGTAGAGCCCCGTGGTGCTGAATTCGAGGGCGTGCGTGTTCCAGTCGGACACCAGCCGCGCATTGGTGCGAATTTCGGCGGCAATGTCGTCATTGGCGTCGGCGGTGCGCTGAATGTTGCTCTGATAAAGCCCGCCAATTTCCGTTTCCGGGAAGTACACGAAGCTGCCGATGCGAATGCCGATCGGATCATAGGGCTCCGTGCGAAATAGCCGCTCAGGGCGCCGGTCGGTCACGACCGGGTCGATGTCCTCGATCTGGAACAGCAGCGGATCGGGTTCGGACGGCGGGTTGGCGAACAGTGCGGCTTCCTCGGCGGCGCGGCTGTCGACAACCGTCGGGTCGCCGCCGTCCTGAGGAGGGAGTGGTTCGCCGACATCGACAATGCCGTCGCGGACCAAGGTCTGCTCCTCGCCGGCACTCAAGTCGCCGTCGCGAACGGCGGTGCGCTCGCCGGCGCCGGGACGCGGGTCGTCGCTTTCGCTGGGATCAGCCGGATCTTGGCTCGGATCGCCGGCTGGAATGGCCGGTGCAATGCCGTCGAGGGGCCCCGAATCGTCAACCGCCGGGCCTTGGCCGCGGGAGCGGCTTGCCGTGCTCGGCTGCACGGCTGTCTCGGGAAGATCGAGCCCCGTTCTGCCGGGGTCAGTGCTTGCAGCGCCATTGCGGCCCGCTGGCGGAGGCGTTTGGGCGGCGAGCGGGGCTGCGGCAAGCAAAACTGCAGCCGAAGCGCCAAGCGCAACACCGGCAAACCTGCCGAAAACCTGCCGGAAGCCGTTCACGAGACAGCGCTCTTGGCGAATTGATAAGGCCGATGAGACGCACACTCGCTTTTGGACCCTAGGTAGCGCCGGTTAACGGGACTTTAAGTTGGTCCTTCCAGCCAATTGGAACTGGCGGCCCCCAATGCTAAGGAGGAACCCGCCGGGCTGGTCGCCGACCACCCGGCCGCAACGACGGGGTCCATGCGCAAACTCAAGACCATTCAGGGCGGCAAGCGGCCGGACAAAGCAGCGGTCAGTTCCGCAGCGCGGACGCTTGATCTCGAGGCCGGCGGTCTGCTGGCTGTGAGGGCCGCCCTCGATGACGGGTTGGCCGCTCCCTTTGCTGCGGCTGTGGCATTGCTGGCGGCCGCGCGCGGCCGGGTGATCGTGTCCGGCATCGGCAAGAGTGGTCATGTCGGCCAGAAGATTGCCGCCACTTTTGCGTCGACCGGGACACCGGCCTTCTTCGTTCATCCGAGCGAGGCCTCGCACGGCGACCTTGGAATGATCACCCGCGAGGACGTCATTCTTGCCTTGTCGTGGTCGGGCGAGACGGTTGAGCTGAAAAACATTATCACCTTCTCGCGCCGTTTCTCAGTGCCACTGATCTCAATAACCTCGAACAAGAATTCGGCGCTCGGCCAGCACTCCGATGTCGTTCTCGAATTGCCGAAGTCGAAAGAAGCCTGTCCGCACGGGCTGGCGCCAACGACGTCGACCACCATGCAGCTAGCGCTCGGTGACAGCCTAGCAATCGCTCTGCTGGAAAACAAAGGCTTCACCGCCCACGACTTCAAGGTCTTCCATCCGGGCGGATCGCTGGGCGCCAATCTTAGAACGGTCGGCGACCTGATGCACCGCGGCGACCGGCTGCCGGTCGCGCGTGAAAACATGCCG
>JANORU010000119.1:0-1719 GCA_031415475.1 Hyphomicrobium sp. | reverse complement strand
GGCAAACTTGGTGACATACTTTTCTTCGTACTCAAGCGTGCCGTCGTAAAGATACGGCCAGTCGCGGAACACGATGATGCGCAGCCGGGCAAGCTCCGGCAGGATGGCGTAGATATCCTGGCCGGTTACCGATTTAACGTCGAGTGTCTTTTTCTCAGCGCTCATCGTGCCCCACCTGCTGCTTAGCCGGCGACCTGGGTGAGCCAGTCGGTCAGATTGTAGTAGGTGGTGACGCGGGCGATCTTACCGTTGCGGATGGCGAAGAAGGTGCCGGCCGGCAGAACGTATTTCTGGCCTGTGGCGGGCGGCAGTCCTTCATCGGTGTTCTTGTAGACGCCGTGAACGTTGAACTCGGCCGAGGCGCGGGTTGCGTCCTTCGACACCATAACGACGATGTCCTTCAGCTCTTCCTTGTAGTTGTGGTCCATACGGGCGTTGAACGCCTTGAACTTATCCTTACCTTCGCGGCGCTCGCCCTGGTTGACGTCGTGGATGACGTCGTCGGTGAGGAACGCCAGCATGGCGTCGCTGTTGCCGCTGTGGAAGGCTGAGTAGTAGTCGCGGATGAGCTGGGCGGTGGCGGCGCGTGCCGCACTTTCGTCTTGGGTCATTGGGGCTCCGTCAAAGGCAACCAAGAGTCGGGGATGCCACCGCGTCTTAGCAAGTCAGCGCCCGGCTTGCCACGCGCTTCACCGGTCTTATACGCGACAAAGGGCGCATTCTGGGGGCGCATTTCAGCCGCACGGCCGCTCCGCCTTCACCATGATCGCGCCACGGCAGTCCGGCAACGTGAGAAGCTGTTTCAACCCGTGGGATATGGCCATGACGTGGACGCGAGCGGCATTGATTGCGGCGCTGGTGTTTCTGGCGCTCTTTATTCTGAGGCTGATCACCACCGGCCCGCACGGCTTTGGGGCCGCGCCGCCGTTCCACATGCCGCTGCAGCAGGCGGTCGACGTGTTCGAAATTGGCCGCAAAAATTATGCGAGCGGCAAGAAGCTCGGCGGCGATGGACTGGGGACAGCCGCCGCAACATTCCCGTCTGCCAACGCCGAAAGTCAGAAGTATGAAAAAATCGGCTCGCTGACCCAGCTGAGCGAGGACTACGACCGCGATCGCTCGCAAATCGACGAACAGATCAAGGTCGTGCAAGGCATCGTCCAGCTCGAACGGGCGACGGGCCTCAAGGGCGGCCGCGTCCTGCAACTCGGCATCGGCGTGCCGCCTGAGAAATTCGACACCTTCATCGCGGCTGCGCGCGGAGTGGGCAAGGCGGTCGCCATCGAGATCGTCAAGAATGACAAGACCAACGACTACCTGCAGCTCAGGGCCAAGCGGGCGACGCTGGAAAAGGCCCGAACGGCACTCGAAGAGTTGCGCGCCGGCGGCGGCTCGACCGAAGAGCGCGTCAATGTCCAGAACCGGCTGACCGAGATCGAGCAGCAGATCCAGGACCTCGGCGTCTCGCTTGGCGAATTCGACAGCCAGAACGAACTGTGCACCGTCAAGCTGACACTGCAGGAGCGGGTCAAGCCCAAGCCGTGGCCGTTGTGGCGCCGCGCCTACCGCGCCTTCGAATACGCCCTCACGGATTACGTCATGCTCGGTGCCGGGTTCTTCGCGACCATGCTGGCGCTATGGATCGGCGTGCTGGCCGTCCGGGAAGGGCGGAAGTTGATGGCCAAGGCCGGGGCGGCGTAAGGGCGCGCTGCGGCTTGT
>JANORU010000118.1:0-1568 GCA_031415475.1 Hyphomicrobium sp. | reverse complement strand
ATCGAACTCGGTAATCGCCGCCAGATCGGCCGGTGACTTGTCGAGCACAGCCGAAGCCAGCCTTGCTAATCCCGCCGTTTCGGCGTCGAAGGCTTCGGTATGCAATTCGAACAGATCGAACTGGAGATGTCCGGCGCCCTCGCCGGTCGTCTGGTACTTAAGCATGTCAAGCCCCGCTTGCCTGATGTCCCGAGGTTATCCCGAGTTTGAAAAAACTGACTGTAGCGGCCACTGACTTATCCACAATCCAAGCCGAAATTGCTGCTCGGATCTGGGGAAAACAGTCTTTCCTGCGTGACGACAGCTCTCGAATCGCTGGCCTGGAATGACTTATGGCGACAACTGACGGTTTTTTGGACATGCTGCGCGATCAGCTCGCTGGCCTGGGACCGGTCACCATCCGCCGCATGTTCAGTGGTGCTGGGCTCTATCTCGACGGCGCGATGTTCGCCCTCGTCGCGGTAGACGTGCTGTACTTCAAAGCCGACGCGGAAACCAAGGCGGTCTTTGAGGCCGAGGGGCTGGGTCCGTTCGTGTATCAGGGCCGCTCGAAGCCGGTGGCGATGTCGTACTGGCGTGCACCCGAACGCGTTTATGACGACCCGGAAGAAATGATCGCATTTGCCCGTATTGCGTCCTCCGTCGCGCGCAAGGCGAAACAGGCGAGGCCTGAGGCATCGCGCTGGGACACGCCGCGGGCAAACAAGTCTCGCCGAGCGGCAAAGCCGCTCAGCAAAGACAAGCGCTGACGAACGTCTATTACTCGTTCGTCGATGGAACGGGGCGCGACGGCTTCCTTAAAAATGCAGGGACATTATCTGCAAAGCCACCGCCGGCTGCCGGCGCGTTACGGGCTGGCGCTTGCGTGCGCTTGGCAGGCGGTTGCGCAGCAGGGCGTTGGCCCTCTGCGCGCCGTTGCGCCGGTGCCGGCGCCGGAACAGGTTGGGGCCGCCGTGCTGCATCCCGCTCGCGCGGTGGTGCCGATTGAGACCGCTCGTGCCGGGGTGCCGCTTCGAACCGCGGTTGCGGCTCTTGGCCCGGATGCTCCCGGCGCTCGGCTGGACGCTCGCGCTGTCTGTCAGGGCGGCGCTGTGGGCTTGCGCTTGCTTCAACGCGGCTCTCTGGCTGGTCGGCTTGCTGGCTTTCTGGCCGGCCCTCTGGGCGTCGCTCGCTCCGGTCGCCGCGCCCGCCACTGGAATGGCGGGCATCGCGACCAGACTCCCGGCCAGAAGACGCCCCGCGCGGCGGTGGCTTGCCGCCACGGCCTCTGCGGCGTTTGCCGGCATCGGCATAGTCTTGCTCAGTCGGCGGTTCGCCCGACCAGACAACCGTGTCGCCGGTGATCTTTTCGATGTCCTTCAGCAGCTTCAGGTCTTCGGTGGTGACCAGGGAAAACGAAGCGCCTTCGCGGCCGGCGCGACCGGTGCGGCCGATACGGTGCACGTAGTCGTCCGACTGCCACGGCAGATCGAAATTGAAGACGTGGCTGACGTCGGGAATATCGAGGCCGCGAGCGGCAACGTCGCTGGCCGCCAATAGCAATATTTCGCCCGAGCGGAACTTATCAA
>JANORU010000117.1:0-2048 GCA_031415475.1 Hyphomicrobium sp. | reverse complement strand
GGCCCTGTTGCTCTATCAATCTGCCGACCGTGCGAAGCAGGGGGTCTTGGCCGGGCTGAGCAAGCAAATGATCCAAGCTCTCGGGCTCGGCAAGGACCACGAAATTCGCGCGAAGCAAGTCCAGTACATCATCGACCAGGTCGAGGCCAACCAGAAGGGCGCGTTCGTTCCCTTCTACCAACAACCGATTGTCGAATCCTCGCTCTACGGCGTCGTCGCATTGCTGCAATATTTATATCTGAGATAATGGGACACTCATGCGTGAAGAACAGATAGGCGGGCTGCGGACGCGGATCACAGGCGGGACAGATGGAAAGGGTGGAGGGCGCGGTCCTCTCGTCCTGCTCCTGCATGGCTTCGGCGCGCCGGGGGACGATCTTGTCTCGCTGGCCGACGTCTTGAACGTGCCGGCGGGCACGAGGTTTGTGTTTCCCGAAGGTCCGCTCTCGTTGAGCTTTGGGCCGAGCGCTGCGCGAGCCTGGTGGCTGATCGATATGGCGCGGGTTGCATCGGATCGAGCAGCAGGGCGGCCGCGCGATCTCTCGAACGAGATCCCTAAAGGCCTCGCTCCGGCGCGCGAGACGATGCTGGCGTTTCTCAAAGAGGTCGAACGCGCATTCGGCGCAGATCCGCGTAAGATGGTGCTCGGAGGATTTTCCCAAGGCGCCATGCTGTCGTGTGATGCCCTGCTCCATACGGATCGCCCCTACGCCGGGCTGGTCCAACTGTCCGGCACGCTCCTCGCCTCCCAGGAATGGGTTCCGCTGCTCCAGAAACGCAAGGGCCTGCCGGTGTTTCAAAGCCACGGGAAGCAGGACGAGCTTCTGCCACACGAGGGAGCAGAACGGTTGCGAGATACATTGATTCACGCAGGATTGCCGGTCGAATGGCATAGCTTCCGTGGTGGCCATGAGATTCCACGGTCGGTGCTGCAGCGGCTGGGGCCCTTCATCACCAAGGTGGTTACTCACACATGAGCAGCACACACCAGTTTGAACTCGCAGCAGCCGACGGCAAACTGATCCGCGGGGATCGGTCAACGGGGAATGATCGCCAGATTCTCTTTATCACCGGCTTCCTCTCCAAGCGCTGGGGCAACAAGAGTAAGGCGCTCGCACAGTGGTGCGAAGAGAAAGGCTGGGGGTTCTGCTGCTACGACGTGCGAGGGTTTGGCGACTCAGAGGGGAGGTTCACCGACTACACCCTGTCCGATTGGATTGCCGATGCGCGAGTGGTCCTCGAACATATCAGGAATGGTCCGCCGATCACCATCGTTGGAAACTCATTCGGCGGTTGGATCGCCTGGATGATGGCCCAGGAATGTTCGGCAGTTGAAAAACTTATTCTCATCGCCCCGGCATTCGATGCGATCGGCGTGAGAGCCAGGGAAATTCCGGCCGAGCGGAGAACCAGATGGCGTGAGACAGGCTGGATGCCCTGGGATGACGAGCCTGCTCACAAGGATTGGCCTCTCTCGTGGAAATGGGTCGAGGAAAGCGAGGCCTATTGGAAGACCAGCTTCGATCGACTCAGGCCGGTGAAAACCGCAATTGTCCACGGTCTCCAAGATACGGTGATTCTGCCGAACGTGAGCAGTGAGTTCGTCGAGCAGCTACTCGCGCGCGATCCTTCGTTCCCAGTCGAACTCCATCTGGTTCCGGGCGACCATCGTCTCAGTAGCCCGGAGCATGTCGAACGGTTTCATCGACACGTCCACGAAACCCCATGAGGTAGAACAATGCTCACATTGATCCATAAAGAATGCGGCGGACCAGCTCTGGACGAATCGCCGGTCGGCGAAGTCTGCGCAATTCCCATCGACCGGTTTCCCTTTTCTTGTTTCACCTGCCTGGAGGAAATCGACGACGAATCGGAAGTGCGGCTGTCGCAAGAAATGGGATTCTAGCCGGTTCCATTCCAGCCCCTCCGTCGGCCTACGTCCAACTGAACCCTCTGGCACGACCCCCTCCTCAGTGGAAATGTTCGACAGATCCAGGGTAAGGTGTCACTCGGTCTATTGCACAGAGAAGAGATCAGACATGTCATCA
>JANORU010000116.1:0-7185 GCA_031415475.1 Hyphomicrobium sp. | reverse complement strand
CCGAGTTCTATCGGGCCATCGGCGTGCCCGCCGCCAACATCGAATTCAAATCCGATTTACCAGCCGGACACGCCTTTATCACAGAAGATGAGGGCGGCGCCTGCGCCGTCACCAGCGAGCCCTATGTGGCCGATTGCGATTACGATCAAGCCAAAGAATTGCTCGAACACATCTACGGCCCATTGCAGCCGCCGAGCACCACGCTGCGCGGCAAGCTGTTCACGTTCGGCCAGGATGAATTCACGGAGACGATTGCCGCCCCCGCAAGCTTGAGCGAGTTGGGCGCTGTCTATGTGCCGGACGCCTGCCTGTCGGGAACGTGCCGCGTCCACATCGCGTTTCATGGCTGCGCGCAGAACATGAAAACAGTCGGCGATGCGTTCATCAAGGGCGCCGGATTTGAGCGCTGGGCGGACACCAACAAACTCGTCGTGTTGTTCCCGCAAGCGTCAGTTTCGCCATCCAATCCACAAGGTTGTTGGGATTGGTGGGGATATACGGGGCGGGAGTACCTCAACCGCTCGGCTCCTCAGATTGAAGCGGTTTTTCGTATGTTGCAGCGCATGGCCGGACCGCGCACAGGTTGAGGCTATCGAGGTTGGCTTTTGACCTCAGTCAAGGCACGCGTTAACAGTGCCGGGTAGACGAGAAGATGCTGCGCGGGCGATACGGCCCTCAGCACGCGGGGGACACGTGACGAGACTTTCGCAATCGATCGATGGTGCGCGCAACGGGTGGCGCGTTGCGCCGTTGCGCGGCTCCGGGTTGTGCGCTGCCGACGCAATCGCCAGCGCTGCTGCTGCCGTCGCGTTGCTCGTCATGGCCGCTATGCCGGACGCCAACCCCCAATCGCAGCCGAATGTGCGTGCCGCGCTCGACGCGCCGCCGGCCCACGCGTGGGATCCGACGCGCGAAACCATGGTCGCCGGCTATCTCGGCGTACCGTACACGTACAACAGCGATGTCAGAATCAAGAGCCCACCGGCGACCGACGTCACCGTCAAAGACGTGGCGTGGCAGGGCAAGCCGTTCACCAATCCGATCTATTACGGCGTCCGCGTGGTGCGCTGGGGCGCGGGCGGCCGTACCGGCGCGATGCTCGATTTCACCCACTCAAAAGCGATTTCCGATCCCAAGCAGGAGGCGCTGTTCGAAGGCACGATCGACGGCCATCCGGCGCCGGAACGCGCGCTGATCAAGGATATGTTCGGCAAGCTTGAGGCGAGCCACGGCCACAACATGCTGACGCTCAATGGGTTGTGGCGGATGCCGAGCCTGTCGTCGCGATTGTTTCCCTACATCGGCTTTGGCGCCGGCATTTCGCTGCCGCATTCAGAGGTGCATCTGCGCGCCCATCCATCGCGCACCTATGAGTATCAGTTTGCCGGCCCGGTCGCGCAGGGCCTGATCGGGCTCGAAATTCGCTTGCAGGGTATGTCGTATTTCGTCGAGTACAAATTCTCGTTTGCAGATTATGCGATGCCGCTCACCCATCGTGACGGCTACGTGCTGTTCAGCGACCTCTGGCTGCAATTCAAACGCTGGTGGTCGGGTGAAGCTCCACCCGGCGGCTGGGCGACGACGACCTACACGAGCCATCAGGTGATTGGTGGATTGGGCAAGAGGTTTGCCGCGGGGGCCGAGGCGCGCTAGCTACCAAATCACTTTATTTGATAAGCCTTCATCTCGCTGTCTGTGCCACGATCGAAGTAACAAGTTGATTCCCCAGGCAGCTGGTGAAGTAGGACCCACGCGCCGTCTGCAATCGCCTTTAATATTACAAAGCTTGGTGTTTTAGGATCTGCAGAATCAAGTGACAAAACTAAGCTACTGCCCAACTCGCGGCTTGCCCATCCGCGAACTTTCATATCTTGAATAGGGTCACTTGTATCACCGCATCGGGGATAACCGCTCCCCGGCAAGCCAAAACGGTCACTGCCTTTCCAATCGTGGAGGCTGACCAAAGGTGTCACTTCACCACCCGTCGCTTGTATACAGTAATTTTCGGGGTGGGCTTCGCTTTCACGCGTCGCTACGATCCACTTGGTTATAGTTGAAGGTTTAGATGGTATTTCGGTAAAAACGAGATGCCGCGCTTCCTCAGCGCGCTTGAGGGTAATGATATTCCATCGCTTCGCCCCTAGGCCAACAAGGTTGTTCTCGAATAACTCGATGAGTGGAATACAGGAACCACCAGCGGCTGAAGCCGGAGGGACCAATCCAGTCCATAAAAAGCACGCGACAAAGAAAATATTTTCTAGCACCGCTGCCCCCGCAAGTATGTCGAAGTGATTGACCGTGGCAGGAACGTTTGTAGACGTCAATAACCACCCCACGTTTTGAGGCACTCAGAGCTAGAAACCAATTTGTGGCTATCAAAACCGCCGCAACAACCGCTCCAGATAATCCATCTCGACGGCCGGGCGCTGGGCGTCGCCGAGGCGCTTGCGCAGTTCTTCCAAAATCTCACGCGCCCGCTGCATGTCGATCTGCTGCGGCACCTTCACGCTCGTGCCCTGGTCCGGTCCCTGAGATTTTTGCGGCCGGCCGAACGGATCGCGCGGGCTGTCGCCATTCTGGCCGTAGCGCTGCGGTGAGTTCTGCTGCATCTGCTGGGCCATTTCCTGGGCGCCTTCGCGCAGGGCTTCGAGCGCATCGGCCTGATCGGAATTGGCGCCTTCATAGTCGCCCTTGTTGAGCCCTTGCTCGGCCTGCTCCATGGAGCGGCCAGCGTCGTCCAGTTTCTCGCCGGTGCCGAGGCCCTTTTCCTTCATTTCGCGCTTCATGGCGTCGAGCTTTTCGCGCAACTGCTTCTGGCGCTCGGCGAGACTACCCTTTGAGCCCGATTTTCCGCGCTGGCCTTGACCGTCCTTGCCGCGCTCGCCCATTTGCATTTCGCCTTCGCCGTCACCCTGGCCGTCGGCACCGGGCATGCGATCGGCCTGCATGCCATCGCCGCGCTGGCCCTTCTGGCCTTGGCCGGACTGTTTCATCTGGCCACCCTTCTGCTGCTGGCCCTGACGGCGCTGCTCGAAGGTGTCGTCCATGATGTCCTGCTGTTCGCCGGCCGCTTCGCCCATCTTGCGCATCATCTTCTGCGCGTCCTGGGCCTTCTGCATCTGCTGACGGTCCTGCTTGCCGGCCTGCATCCGCTCCATCATGTCGCGCATTTCGTTGAGCATCTCTTGCGCCTTTTCGCGCGAACCCGATTTCGCCATCTCCTCCATTTCGCGCATCATGCGCTCCATGTCTTCCTGGGCGAGCTGTTCTTGCTGTTTGTCGGAACCATCCTGCTGGTCGCCGTCCTGCTGGTCAGCCTGCTTTTGCATCTCCTTGGCAAACTCGTTGAACGCCTGCTTCAGCTCGTTCATGAGCTTCTGGATTTCTTCCTCCGAGGCGCCTTCTTCGAGCGCCTTGGCGAGCCGGTCCTGCGCGTCACGCAGCGCGCGCTCGGCTTCCGAGAGATTGCCGTCCTCGATCCGCAGTGCCGTTTGCCAAAGCTGTTCGATCACGCTCTGCATGCCGGCGCGCGAGCGGTCGCGTTCGAGCCGGTAGTAGGCGGTGCGCAGACCAAGATAGACGCGCGGATCTTCGATGTAGTCGTCGCCTTCAAGCGTCAGTGCGTCGAGTGCGATCATCACGTCATCGCGATAGCGCGAGTCTTCGAACAGCTTGCGCCGCTGCTCGATGACGGCGCGGGCGAGCGGCTTTTTGAACTCGCGCTCAGGCAGCGTCATTTCTACCGGCTGGCTCTGGCCGGTATTGCCGCCGGTATCTTTGGCGACCAGTGTCATCATCACTTTTTGCCCAGCCCAGGGATGCGAGGCGATGTCCTGGTAGGTGAAGGCTTCGCCCTCCTTGGCGTTGGCCGCTGGCAGCCGCAAGGCAAACACTGGCGGACGGGCAAGCGGCGGGCGCGGACCGGTGAGTCGCTTTTTCGCCGGTTGGCCCGCAACGTCTTTTTTCTTGACGCGATCGAACTTCACTTCGGCGGTCGCAACGCCGTAGTCGTCCTGCACGAAGTAGGTGAGTTTCATGGCGCCGCGCGCGGTGCGTTCCGGGTTCTTGGTGAGAGCAATGCCTGGGATGTTATCGGGAATGATCTTGACCGGCCATTCGGCCAGCGCCGTGCCGCCGCTCAGGGCGCGCAAGGTGCCCGATCGTGACAGCTCGGTCCGCACTTCGCTGACATCGCCGGCCAGCACTTTGTCTTTCGAGGGCTCGAACCGCTCGGCCTTGTCGCTGCCTGTTGGCGTGAATTCGAGCGCCAGAGCGGTCTGCCCCATGCCGCTTGACCGAACGATCACGATGCTCTTTGCAGGAACGTCGATCGGCTTTGCGGCCTCACCCGCCTTGGCTTCGATGAGCTTGGCAATCGGGCTGCCGCCATCGGCGAGCATGATCGGTGCGCGGCCGGTGTAGCCGGGCGGCGTGATCCAGGCATCGAGGCGGGCATCGGCGAGTGCTGAAATCGATCCGAAGCGGAACGCCTCCTTGATGCGCTCAAAAGCGGACGGACCTGCCAGACCGGCGGCCGTCAGTACCGCCAGCACCATGGCCGCGCGCAAGGCGAACGGATCGCGCCGGTCGGTGCGCGGTTCGGGCCGGCCGGGTTTCAGCCGCGAGATCAAGTCAGCCATGCGCCGGCGATGCGAGCGCCAGATGGCCTGTGTTGTGGGATCGGCGGCCGAAGCGGTGAGGGTATCTTCGTACGATGTGGCCGGGCGATGCGGGATGCCTGAGACGCGCTCGATGCGGCGGATGGCGGTGTCGCGCGTCGGCCAGTCGATGCGAGCGGCGTAGACCACCCACGCAAGTGCCGCGAGTGCGAACAGGGCCATGACCGCCTTGTGGGCAATCTCACCCAACAGCGGCCACACGCCGGCAAACGACAGCACCAGGAACAGGCCAACAATCGCCAGCAGCAGCCACAGCCGCCGCCAAAGCTGCTCGAACGCGAGTGCCCATTTGGCCTTGCGGATCTTGGCTTCCAGAACAGGGTCGCGAACGGGTTCGGACGGCGGCGAATTCGGCATGGTCGAATGCTACCATGAGCCGCCGTCGTGGCTCATTACAAAGTCGTCAAATGTTCTTGTTTGGTTGCCGCTGCAGGCCCGTCTTCAAACGGTTTTCAACCAGTGCGGAACGTGATCGAGGGCGATCAGGTCGTCGACGCTTGGGCGCGGGCGGACGACGGCGTAGTCGTTGCCTTTGACAAGCACCTCAGGGATGAGCGGCCGGGTGTTATAGGTCGACGACATCACCGCCCCGTAGGCACCGGCGGTCATCACCGACAGCAGATCGCCGGCTTCAACCGGCGGCAGCGGCCGTTCGAGCGCCAGATAATCGCCGGTTTCGCACACCGGCCCGACCACATCCTGGATGTCGAGGGTGGCGTTGTGCGGCGGCTCGTTGACCGGCCAGATTTCATGGAATGCGTCGTAGAGCGTCGGCCGGATCAGATCGTTCATCGCCGCATCGACGATCGTGAACGTGCGCCCGGCGCCGCGCTTGACGTAGATCACGCGCGTCACCAGCACGCCGGCATTGCCGACAATCATGCGGCCGGGTTCGAGCACCAGCTTCAAGCCGAGATCGCCGAGCGCTGCTTTGACCACCTTGGCGTATTCATCCGGATGCGGCGGCACGTCGTTGCTGGAGAGATACGGCACGCCGAGACCGCCACCGATATCGAGATGGCTAAGATCGTGACCGGCAGCTCTGAGATCAAGCGCCAGATCGCGCATCAGGCGGAAAGCATCGCGGAACGGCTGCAGCTCGGTGATCTGGCTGCCGATGTGCATATGGATGCCGGACACCTTGATGCCGGGCAGTGTGCGGGCGTGGGCATACAGAGGCGGCGCATCGGCAAACGGAATTCCGAATTTGTTGTCCGATCTGCCGGTTGAGATCTTGGCGTGCGTCTTGGCATCGACATCCGGATTGACGCGAATGGCGATGTGGGCGGTTTTTCCCAGTTCGCTGGCAACCGAACTTAACGCCTCGAGTTCCGGCGCGCTCTCGACATTGAACCCGAGAATGCCTTCGTTCAAAGCATAGGCCATCTCGGCGCGCGTCTTGCCAACACCGGCAAAGATGATTTTCTCAGCCGGTACTCCGGCGGCGCGCGCCCGCTTCAGTTCACCCTCGGAAACCACATCCATCCCCGCGCCGAGCCGCGCCATGGTCGCGAGTACGGCCTGGTTCGAGTTGGCTTTGACCGCGTAGCAGATGAGCGCTGACTGATCCTGGAATGACCGGGCCAGCACAGAATAGTGCCGTTCGAGCGTCGCCGTCGAATAGCAGTAGAACGGTGTCCCGACCTCGGCCGCGATACGGGCGAGGCTCACGTCTTCGGCGTGCAGCACGCCGGTTTTGTAATCGAAATGATGCATAACGGGCCGGGGGCTGGTTAGGGCAGGTGCTCGATCGAACCCGCAAAGCGCGGGCCAGCGCCTCTTTAGCGCAAGAGCGGATCGAGGATGAAGCCTTTATGAGGCTTCCCGGCATCGCCTTCTTTTTTGCCCTGGCCCGAATCGGCCGACGCCGTTGGTTCCGGCTTCTGATCGGGCGGATTGTCGAGCGAGCCACGCACGCCACAGCCCGCCAGCGCAAGCGCGGCAAGAGCCGTGATCAGCATAGATGTCGTGAGACGCGACATGCGATCCTTTCAGCCTTCAGACAGTGGCGACGTTACCGGCCTTTGTGGTCTTTTTCCAAGCGTTTGCGCCAGGCGCGCGCCATTTTGCCGACGTTCTGTGGCGCAGTTCCCCCATAGCTCTTGCGGCTTTTTACGGAATTCTCAACAGATAGAACGCCATAGACGTCTTTGGTGATGCGTGGCTCGACGTCCTGCATAACACTCAACGGGAGCGCTTCCAGGTCGACGCCCCGGGTTTCGGCCGCTTTCACAATCGTGCCGGTGACGTGGTGGGCGTCGCGGAACGGCATCTTCAACTCGCGCACCAGCCAATCGGCGAGATCGGTGGCGGTCGAATAGCCCCGCCCGGCCGCCGCCTTCATGGCCGCCGGCACAGGTTCGAGGTCGGAGACCATGCCCGACATGGCGGCGATGACGAGCCGCAGCGAGGCCATCGCGTCGAACGTCACTTCCTTGTCTTCCTGCATGTCCTTCGAGTAGGCGAGCGGCAGGCCCTTCATGACCATGACGAGGCTTTGCAGGGC
>JANORU010000115.1:0-5928 GCA_031415475.1 Hyphomicrobium sp. | reverse complement strand
CGGCCACCGAAGAATCCTCGCCCAGGACCGAGAGCTTGCACAGCCCATGGCGCTGGACCCGGGCCCTGGGGGCCAGCACCGAGAACTCGACGAGGCCCATGTCCTCCACCACCGAGCTTTCGCCCAGAACATAGCCTTTCTCCGGAGTGCCTTCTTCCTTCTCGGCGTTCTTGAAAACCTTGTAGCCAAGCGGCACGCGCGACTGTTCGGCTTCGGCGGCCGAGACGGTCGGATGGACGGCATGGAACGACAGCTTGGCCGTCTTGCCGATCAGCTCCTTGAGCTGCTTGGTATCTTTGAGGCCAGGGAACTGCACGAGAATGCGGTCGCGGCCCTGGCGGACAATGGTCGATTCCGATGTGCCAAGCGCGTTAACGCGCCGGTTGATGGTTTCGATCGAGGCGGTGGCGGCGCTCGACACGCGGTCGTTGAAGCCCTTTTCGGTCGGCGTCACGAGGATCTTGCCGGGCTCGGTGCCGGCTGTAACTTCGAGATCGCTGCCTGTGGTGCCGACCAGAATGTTGCCGGTCGACTGGATGAGCTTCTTCAATTCCGTGAGGGCTTTATCCGTTTCCTCGGGCTTGGCAACCGTCACTTCAAGCGACTTGCCCTGCCCGCCGATGCCGGAAAACCCGATCTTGGCGTCGCGCAACAGTTTGCGGCCGTCTTCCTTCAGGTTGGCAATCCAGTCCTTGCGGATTTCGTCGTTGTCGAGTGCGAGCAGAAGATGCGCGCCGCCCTGCAGGTCGAGACCGAGCGGCATCTGCCGCGACGGCAGCCACGACGGCCAGCCGGCGAGCTGCTCCTTGGTCATCAAATTGGGCAGTGTGAACAGCGCACCAAGAAAAACCGTGAGCGCTATGGCGATGATCTTCCAACGTTCGAAATGCAGCATGTGACGGCCAACCTCTCGAGGCCAAACTTTTCAGGATCGGTGCGTGCCGCTTGAGTGCGCGGCAGCGGCGCCTCAGGTCGCGTCTTTGACGGGCTCGCTCTTCGAACGCACGTCAATCAGCGTCGACTTCAAAACCCGCACGCGCAGCGAGTCGGACAGTTCGACCTCGACTTCGTCAGAGTTGTCGGCGGCTTTCGACACCTTGCCGATCATGCCGCCGGAGGTGACGACCGTATCGCCGCGACGGACCTTGTTGATCATCTCCTGATGGCGCGTCTGACGCTGCGTCTGCGGGCGGATGACGAGGAAATAAAAAATGCCGACCATCAGGAGCATGGGGATCAGCAGGCTGGTCATGGGATCGGCGCCGGGCGCTGCCGATTGGGCGAAGGCTGGGTCGATGAACATCTGGTCGTCGTTCCTCTTTCGAAGCGGCAGGACCGTTCGGCCCGCGCCGTCATTATCTGGCACTATCTATGGTCTCAACCGTCCAACACCAATGTGCCGGTCCCGGAAAGTCCAAAACGAGGGCCGTACCGCAACGCGGTTCGCGCCTGCGGAAGTCCCCCGGTTCAAATCGGTCGCGACTATAGTCGCCGGCCCTGTCTTTGCAACCGCACTTGCCTGTGGCAAGGCTGCCTGAACGGCCGGTCTCAGCCCGGTCTGAGGCGTATTTTGTTCCAAGGACCGGCCCCCATGAACGACGGCGATCTCGAAAGTCAGGTGTCGCGGCTGGCGGCGGCCCTGGAGCGGCTGGCCCCGCCGCCCGCGAAGACCGCCGATTTCGGCGCGTCGGAGGCGGTTGTCTGGCACGCCAACCCCGATCAGTTCGAACCGGTCACCAAGGTCAACCGGGTGCCGCTCGAGTTGCTGAAGGGAATTGACCACGTCGCGAGCCAACTGGTGGCCAACACCGAACGGTTCGCGCGTGGGTTGCCCGCCAACAATGCGCTGCTGTGGGGCGCGCGCGGCATGGGCAAATCGAGTTTGGTGAAAGCGGTGCATGCGGAAGTGGCGCGCGCCGCCCCGGACTTGAAGCTCGTCGAAATTCATCGCGAGGATATCGCGACTTTGCCCCGTTGCCTGGCGCTGATCAAGGCGAGCCCGTTCCGCTTCATCGTCTTTTGCGACGACCTGTCGTTCGACAAGGACGACACCAGCTACAAATCTTTGAAGGCGGTGCTGGAGGGTGGCATCGAAGGCCGTCCCGGCAACGTGCTGTTCTACGCGACCTCGAACCGCCGCCATCTGATGCCGCGCGAGATGGTCGACAACGAACGCTCAACCGCCATCAACCCGGCTGAGGCGGTGGAAGAAAAAGTCTCGCTCTCGGATCGGTTCGGTTTGTGGCTCGGATTTCACACCTGCTCGCAGGACGACTACCTCGCCATCGTGCGCGGCTATGTCCGGCATTTTTCTTTGAACGTGCCCGACGGTCAGCTCCAGCGCGAGGCGCTCGAATGGAGCGTCACTCGAGGTGCCCGCTCAGGCCGCGTCGCGTGGCAGTACGTGACGGACCTTGCGGGGCGGTTGGGGCAGAGGATGGAGGGGTGAGGGACTCGCACCCCCTGCCCGAGACCAACCCAAACATCATCCAAAATCGATGTCGTCGCCGCACAGATACGGTTCTTTCATCCAACCCTTGCGGCCGGTGCGTTTGACTTTGACGTAGATCCAGTTGGTGCCGCTGCTTTTAAGGGCATCGAGCTTGGTGCCGTTAGAATGAGTGTCCTTCACCCGGCAGCTGGTATTGGCACAGGCCCTGAGACTGAGCTGCTGGCCCTTCTTGAGATCGCAGACCCAGGCGGCGTCCGCCGGAGCCGAGATGCTCAATGCAACGCCGGCAGCGGCGAGGAACGCGAGTGGCGAGAGTTTTTTCATGGTGACCTCCAACGCAGTACAAAATGGAGGAGATCGCCATACGTGTCGGAAGCGATCCCGAATTTGACGGAATGGAGTGTGCCGGCATCAGCGAGGGCCGGATATTCCATCCGTACGCTCCATAGTCACAACGCCACCCGCGCGTGTCAAGCTAGATGCCCGCACCCGCGCGAAACCGTAGGGCGTCACTAGGCGCGCAGAAAGCGGGGCCGTATGCGCCTGCCTCAACTCCCTCCGCTTTCGTCATCCTCGCAAAGGCGAGGACCCAGACAAGCCTCCACGCAATGGCGCGCGCTGGAGCGAACGAGATCGCCGCAACAGCGAAACGTTCCTCGTCAATCGTCTCGCTGATGGTTGTCTGGGTGGCCGCCTCCGCGGCCATGACGGTGTGGAGGAAGTAGTGCCCACGGTGTCAGACCCGTCGTGCCGGAGACACGCCTTTGGCGTGATGGGACTGCCCCCTCCACGACGCAATAAAAAAACCGCCAGGTTGCCCTGACGGTTTTCTGCCTTTTCCCTCGAACCTATGTCTCTCAGAGACGTTCCAGCAGCGGCGACGGATCGACCGGCTTCTGGCTCTGGCGCACTTCGAAGTGCACTTGCGGCTGATCGACCTGACCGGTCTTGCCGGCCTTGGCGATCACCTGACCGCGCTTGACCTTGTCGCCGCGCTTGACGAGCAATTCGTCGGCGTGGGCGTAGGCGGTCACCCAGCCGTTGTCGTGACGCAGCAGAATGAGATTGCCGTAGCCCTTCAATTCGCTGCCGGCGTAGGCGACGGTGCCGCCTTCAGCCGCGTGAACGTCGGTGCCCATCGGCACGGCGAGATTGATGCCGTCGTTGTGCGTGCCGTCGGGGCGCGGGCCGTAGTTGGCAATCATCTTGCCGCGCGCCGGCCAGCGGAGCTTGCCGGTGTTCTTGTCGCCGGCGTCGATCGATACGGGCGCAGCGGTAGCGTCGGTCGCCGTATCGGTCTTGAGTTCAGCAACCTTCTGTTCGGCGGCCGGGTCTGACGGGCGCTGCGAGTTGAGAATGGTCGGCTGCGACGAGTTCTGTGTCTCCGGCGGGGTGACCGTAATGCCGTGCGGCGCCGTCACTGGAGCGGTCGCAACCGTCGTCGCAGCGGGTGCCAAAACAGACGCCACCGGTTCGCTCGAAGCGGCGAGCGACGAGCCCGGAACCTTCAGCGTCGCGCCCGGCTTCACACGGCGGACATCCGAGATACCATTGTAGCGCTGCAGGTCGGTCAGCTTGATCTTGTTCTGGCGGGCGATGGCATAGAGCGAGTCACCGGGCCGCACGGTGTAGGTGCCGGACCAATCGGCGGGCGCTTCGACGGCGGGCAGTGCTGCCGTTTCCGTGCGCGGCGCTTCCATCGGCCGTAAGGATGGCTTGCCCGACGGCAGCACGAGTTTCTGGCCCGGCTTCAATGCCGGAGTCGTCAGGCCGTTGGTGGTCATCAGCTCGTTGAGCGAGACTTTGTGGCGCTTGGAAAGTCCATAGAGCGTATCGCCGGGCCGGACTTCGATCTGTTCGCCCGACGCCGTCGCAGCGGCGGTGGTTGACGATGCAAAGTTCGCCACGCGCTCGGGGGCACGCGGGGTCTGGATAAAGTTGGTCGGCGGCGCACTCGGTTGCGGTGTATCGGGCAGGGCCGACATTTCGACGGCCCCCGAACGATTCGAAACCGGCGGATCGTAGGACGACGGCGCGTTCGCGGCACTGTCGGCGACCGCATTGTCGGCGCCCAGATTGGACCGCGAATGCACGCCTTCACTCGGCACCGGGTTGGACCCGGTCGAGCCTTCGGCGAGCTTAGCGGAGGGAAAGTCGAAGCGCGCGATATCGGCGCTGCATCCGCCGGCACTGAGCGTGGCGGCGAGGACGGCAAGGCCGAGATACGGCCTCAAAAGCGAACGGGACGGATCAACCGCAGACTGACAACGAGACATGGTACGCACCTCACAACCCACAATCCATTAACCGTTAACCGGTTAACGCCTCCTTAAAGGCCTCGTAGGTTTGCCCTCCCCATTTGCAAGACTTTGAAAAGAATTGGCGACTGGGTGACGACTGGCCGGCGCATCGCCGGACCTTCACCCGAGCGTCTAGGACTAGAGGGGGATTGTGCGTTTACGACGGAGGAATTGCGCCGGAACGGCGACTTCAATCGCCCATCAAACGCGGCGCGATCTCGCCGGTGTGGTGCTGCCGGTGAAGGCACCAGCGAGCGCCGTGCGCGCATCGGCGTCGGTCAGGTTGACGGTCAAAGGTGTGATCGAAACGCGATTGTTGGCAATGGCTTCGAGGTCTGTTCCGGAGAGCGGTTCGCTGCGCGAGCGTGAGAACCCGAACCAAAAATAGGCGTTGCCCCACGGGTCGTGACGCTCCTCGACATTGAGGCCGCCCTGGTCGCGCCGCCCCTGGCTCGTCACAGTGATGCCGGTAACGGCATCCGGCGCGCAGTCGGGGAAGTTGACGTTGATCAGCGTCTCGGCCTGCCAGTCGTCGCGCGCCAGCAGCCGGTCGACAACGCCGGGCCCGTGTTCGAGCGGCGTGCGCCAATGCTGATGGCCGTCCTTGTCGAAGCCAGTGGTCAGCGACATGGCAATGGCGCGCACGCCGATCATGGCGCCTTCACGCGCGCCGGCGATGGTGCCCGAATAGGTGACGTCTTCGGCCAGGTTGGCGCCGTGATTGACGCCCGACAGAACGAGATCGGGCAGTTTGTCTTTGAGGATGTGACGGACGCCTAAGATCACGCAATCGGCCGGCGTACCGCGGACCGCGAACGCCTTGTCACCGATTTCGCGGTACCGGAGCGGCACAGCCAGGGTGAGCGAATGCGAGGCGCCGGACTGGTTCATCTCCGGCGCGACGATCCACACGTCGTCGGTCAGCTGCTTGGCGATCTGATGCAGCACCGCCAGGCCGTGAGCGCCGGCGCCATCATCGTTGGTGATGAGGATCCTCATGCGGACTTCACAATCTTCGTCATGCCGCCCATGTACGGCCACAACACCTCGGGAATTGTGACCGAGCCGTCGGCGTTCTGATAATTTTCAAGCACGGCAATGAGCGTGCGGCCGACCGCGAGGCCGGAGCCGTTGAGGGTGTGGACGTAGACCGGCTTGCCACCGTCTTTTGGACGG
>JANORU010000114.1:0-4363 GCA_031415475.1 Hyphomicrobium sp. | reverse complement strand
TGATACGTCGCCAGAGACCTATCACAAGTGGGGCACCGACCGGACGACCGTGACGCCTGAGAATGTCGGTGACAAGGTCCATCTTCGCGTCGAGCTTCAGGGGCTGTGGCGCTTGCCGCGTTCCAACGCCATCGTGTTCTCGATCCGCGCCTATCTGATTAAAATGAACGAGCTGGTGACCGTGCCGAAGTGGGGCCGCCGGCTGCATCGCGTCCTCAATACCCTTCCATCGCCAATCGCTGACTACAAGGGTCTGACGCGCTATCGCCAGACGACCGTCGATTGGCTCGCGAAGTACGACGACGGCGCGCCGACATCTCCTGGCTGCCTGCCGGAGTAATACCATAGTCCCGAGCCCACACCGCCCAGCACGTCACCCGACACGTCTCAAGCAACAGGGGAACATCAATGCAAGGTAGAGTTGCCATCATCGGAGCCGGCCCCAGCGGTTTGGCGGCGCTGCGCGCGTTCGAAAGCGCGCGCCGTAAGGGAGCCGATATCCCTGAAGTCATCTGCTACGAAAAGCAGAGCGACTATGGCGGCCTTTGGAATTACACGTGGCGCACGGGCCTCGATGAATATGGCGAACCTGTTCATGGCAGCATGTACCGCTATCTGTGGTCGAACGGCCCAAAGGAATGCCTGGAATTCGCCGACTACTCTTTTGAAGAGCACTTCGGCCGGCCTATCCCGTCTTACCCGCCACGTGCTGTGCTGCACGACTACATCAAGGGCCGTATCGATCGCAGCGGTATTACGCACTACATAAAGCTGAATCAAACCGTGCGTTGGGTATCTTACAACGACAACACGGGTAAATTTTCAGTCACCGTCAAAGACCTCCAAGCCGACGAAGCTACAACGTCTGAGTTCGATCACGTCATCGTCGCGTGCGGGCACTTCTCGACGCCCAACATGCCTGATTTCCCAGGTCTGAGAATGTTCCGGGGCCGCGTGCTGCACGCCCACGACTTCCGATCGGCCGACGAGTTCGCTGGCAAGGATGTTTTACTCGTTGGATCGAGCTACTCTGCGGAAGACATCGGCACCCAATGCCACAAGTACGGTGCCAAGTCGGTGACGTTCAGCTGGCGCACCAAGCCCATGGGCTTTAACTGGCCCGAGAGCTGTGCAGAAGTTCCACTACTGACAAAGATCGATGGCAAGACCGCCCATTTCAGGGATGGCACGTCCAGAGAAGTCGATGCCATTGTAATGTGCACGGGTTACCTGCACCACTTTCCGTTCATCGAAGACAGCTTGCGCCTCAAGACCCGCAACCGGCTTTATCCGCCAAACCTCTACAAGGGCATTTTCTGGTGGGGCAACCCCAAGCTCGCTTACATCGGCATGCAGGACCAGTACTACACCTTCAACATGTTCGATGCGCAGGCGTGGTATGCTCGTGACGTCATTCTTGGCCGTATCGCGCTGCCGACGATCAGCGATCAGGCGGTCGACATGAACAAGTGGGTTGCGCTCGAAGAGGCGCTGACAAATCCATTCGAGGCGATCGACTTCCAGACCGAGTACGTTCGCGAACTTATTGCGCCGACCGACTATCCGCGCTTGGACGTCGATATGTGCGCCAAACTGTTCAAGGAGTGGGAACACCACAAGGTCGAAGGTATTCTCACCTACCGCGATCGCTCGTATCCCTCGACGCTGACGGGCACGATGGCGCCGAAGCATCACACCACTTGGATGCATGCGCTCGACGACAGTCTCGAGGCGTTTCTGGCCAACAAAGGCTGAGACGACGGGGACATTGTATGCCGGAGGCGCTGGGACTGTCCCGCCGCCTCAGCATTGGAGTGACCGACCATGACCACAACGCTGGTCACAGCCCCGGCACGGCCCAAGACGGTCGCAACCGGCGCACCATCGCTCGCGCCCGGTGTCGAGCGCTATATCGTAAAGGGCGGCGGCTCGGGTGTGTTCGCGCTCGACCGCGACGACCGCGTTGAACTGGCGCTGCTCGAAGGCGCGCAGTCCGTTGAGGTTGTCGTCTTTGGCGACCAGGGCAAGAGCGACTTGCCGGCGCTCGGACTCCAAGGGCGCAGCAAGCCGGAGGGCCTTCAGAGGATCCTGTCGGGTGACAGCGATGATGCGGCGCGCGTCCGCTTTGGCCTGTTTCGGCGCGGTCTCGACATCGGCCGTGCGCAGGCCGCGATACTGTTCGGTGCCGACTCTCCGGCCGGTGAAATCCACGGACTCGTTGCTGAACGGCCCGCAGTCGCGGTGATTTCCGCCCCCGCCGAGCCGATGACGGTCTGGGACCAGTCGCCGCCAAGCGATGTGCTGGTGTTCATCCATCGCGCGCGGCCGCCTGAACCCGGCTTGACGCGACTGCCTGAGCCGCTGGCCGAGCCAAGGCTCGATCTCAAAATCAATATCGCGTCGGCCATTTCATTTGAGGTGTTCGAGGGTGAGTACATTCAGATCGTCGATATCGCCGGACGGCAATGTTCCGATTTTATCGCGTTTCATCGCAAGTCCCTCGATAAGGGCGAAGTGCTCGGCATCGATTCAACGACCACGCGCACCATGTCGGGGCTGGCCTATCCCAAGCCTGGTCTGTATTCGAAGTTCTTCGATCGCGACCAGAACCCGATTGTCGAAGTGGTTCAGGATACGGTTGGCCGCCACGACACGTTTGGCCTCGCCTGCACGCGGCGATTCTACGAGGACATGGGCTACTTCGGCCATGTCAGTTGCTCGGAGAACTTCAATACCGCTTTGGCTGGCAAGGGTGTGGGGCAGCGGCGCGGATGGCCCGCCATCAACTTCTTCTTCAACACCAATGTCGATGCCCATAACAACATCTGGTTCGATGAGCCGTGGTCGCGGCCCGGCGACTACGTCTTGATGCGCGCCATGTCGGATCTTGTGTGTGGCGCCTCGTCGTGCCCCGATGACATCGATCCGGCAAACGGCTGGAAGCTTTCCGAAATTCAGGTTCGCGTCTATCCGAAGACGGCGAACTTCAAGCGCGCGATTGGATACCGCATGACTCCCGATGCTCCCTTGCAGCTCACGCGTGAGACCGGATTCCATCCGCGCTCGTCGGCGCTGACACGGTCGTTCACCGAATATCGCGGTTACTGGCTGCCGACGTGCTTTTCCAAGAACGGTCCTATTGACGAATATTGGGCGTGCCGCGAACGGGTCGCGATCATGGATCTCTCGCCGCTCCGCAAGCTCGAAATCGTCGGCCCGGATGCGGAGAGCTTTCTCAACGGTCTCTTCACGCGTGATATTCGCAAGCTCGCGGTTGGCCAGATCTTCTATACGCCGCTCTGCTACGAACATGGCGGCATGGTCGACGATGGCACTTTGTTCCGGATGTCGGAGACCAACTTCCGCTGGATCGGCGGCGACGACGCGAGCGTGCTGTGGATCAAGGAGCAGGCGGCGAAGTCCGGCGCCAAGGTTTTGCTCAAAACCGCCAGCGAACAGATTCACAACGTCGCCGTTCAGGGGCCGAAGTCGCGCGACACGCTGCGGGAGATCGGTTGGACCGCGCCCGGCCGCCCAACTCTTGATGAACTCGGTGTGTTTCGCTTCACGGTCGGCCGGATCGGCGGCTACCAGGGCATTCCCATTGTCCTGTCACGCACCGGCTATACCGGCGAACTCGGCTATGAGGTTTTCTGCCATCCCAACGACGCGCCGGCTGTGTGGGACGCGATCATGACGGCCGGAGCGGCGCATGGCATCGCGCCGCTTGGCTTCGACGCGCTCGACATGCTGCGGATCGAGTCCGGACTTGTATTCGGCGGCCATGATTTCGACAGCACGACCGATCCGCTCGAAGCCGGCATCAGCTTCACCGTGCCGTCCAAGAAAGACGACGACTATATCGGCAAGGCAGCCATCGAGCGTCGTCGCGCAACGCCGGCACGCAAACTCGTCGGGCTTGAACTTGCCGGCAACGAAAAGGCCGGACATGGCGATCCCGTCTACATCGGCCGGGCGCAGATCGGCATCGTCACCAGCGCGATGAAGTCGCCGCTCTTGAAAAAATCAATTGCTCTGGCGCGGCTCGACGTTGCCCATACCGACGTCGCCACGACGGTTGAAATCGGCAAACTCGATGGCCACCAGAAGCGATTGAAAGCGTCGATCGTCCGCTTCCCGTTTTACGATCCGGACAAGACGCGGGTTAAAATGTAAAGGGCAGGCCGCCGAGGCGCCTGCCCTCTATCTTCGTCAATCTCGCGTATCAGCCAACCGCCGAGCGCTTCAGTTTCTTGGGGTCGTCAAACGTAATCGTGTGGGCGATGGCGTTCGCCTTGACGGTCTTGCCGCGCACTTCGAGCTTGGTGCCCTGAACGGCGGTCGCAACACTCAAGCGCGCAAT
>JANORU010000113.1:0-4143 GCA_031415475.1 Hyphomicrobium sp. | reverse complement strand
GGAAGGGCGACGTGGCAAAGACACCGATGTCGGGAGATTGCGTGCTTTTGTAAGATTAGGTCACGAATTTGACCGAGCCGATTCTGCGGCTCGGCCAAATTGAACCCTGTCAGTTCCTTGCCTTATCGACCATCTTGTTCTTGGCGATCCAGGGCATCATGGCGCGCAGTCTCGCACCCACTTCCTCGATCTGGTGCGCGTCGTTCATCCGCCGCGTCGCCTTGAAGCTCGGCTGGCCGGCCTTGCATTCCAGCATCCAGTCGCGCGTGAAGCGGCCCATCTGAATGTCGTCGAGCACGCGCTTCATCTCGGCCTTGGTTTCCGGCGTGACGATGCGCGGACCGGTCTTGTATTCGCCGTACTCGGCGGTGTTGGAGATCGAGTAATTCATGTTGGCGATGCCGCCTTCGTAGATCAGGTCGACGATCAGCTTCACCTCGTGCAGGCATTCGAAGTAGGCCATCTCCGGAGCGTAGCCGGCTTCAACCAGCGTTTCGAATCCGGCGCGAATGAGTTCGACGAGACCGCCGCACAACACGGCCTGCTCGCCGAACAGATCGGTTTCGCACTCTTCCTTGAAAGTCGTCTCGATGACGCCCGAGCGGCCGCCGCCGACAGCGGACGCATACGACAGGAACAGATCGTGCGCGTTGCCGCTCTTGTTCTGGTGGATCGCGATTAGGCACGGCACGCCGCCGCCCTTCTGGTATTCGCCGCGAACCGTATGGCCAGGCCCCTTGGGTGCCACCATGCCGACGTCGAGATCGGCGCGCGGCTCGATCAGATTGAAATGCACGTTGAGGCCGTGGGCAAACATCAGTGCCGCGCCCTGCTTCATGTTGGCGTGCAGATGATCGCGGTAGATGTCGGCCTGCAATTCATCCGGCGTCAGCATCATGATGACGTCGGCCCACTTGGCGGCGTCGGCCACCTCCATGACCTTCAGCTTTTCCTGTTCGCACTTCTGCGCCGTGGCCGAGCCCTTGCGGAGTGCGACGGCGACGTCCTTGCAGCCGCTATCCCGCAGGTTCAGCGCGTGGGCATGGCCCTGGCTGCCGTAGCCGACGATGGCGACCTTCTTGGATTTGATCAGGTTGAGGTCGGCATCACGATCGTAATAGACGCGCATGGGGGTCTCGCTTCTTGAGTTCGCGCCGCAACTGAAGTTTCGGCAGGTGGATTGGACGGGTTAAGCCAGGACGGTACTTCAGACACGACCGGCCCGGAAAAGTTGGCCGGACCCTACTACCGGTCCGTTTCCGGCCGCAACGGCTGTGGACTGCCCGGGACTGCGACAAAAGCCGAGCCAGGGCGCACCCGGCCGCCCACCCGGCGCGGCATTCCTTATCGCGAGGTTAACCGATCGGCAACCGCTGTCGCTTATTAATAGGCCATTGACCGAGGGACCCGCCATGACGCTCAAAACCCGCTTTCCTGCCTTGTCCGTGATCGCCATCCTCGCCGTGGCGCTGACCGCCAGCGGTTGCGGCAAAAGCAAGAAGGAAGAGGCGGGGCCGCCGGTCGCCAAACACATCGTCACCTCAGCGCTCGACTGCTCCAACAATGCCGGCCTCAGCTACGAAATCTGCCAGCCGCTGATTGAAAAGGCCGTCACCGATCATCAAGCCAACGCCACCAAATATACGTCGCTGAAGGCCTGCGAAGGCAAAGAAGGTCCCACCAAGTGTGAGAAGGTCTACGAAAAAGACTTCCGCCCGAAACTGGCGGCATTCCTTGTGACCATGAATGAGCCGCCGGTCGCCGTGCCGCTCTACGCTTCGGCCGACGCATCGATCGGCTTCCGCAGCGCCGACAACACCAAGTACTCGGGCGAGGACGACAAGTTCACGTTCTCCAAGAGCGCGACCCAGGCGGCCGAGCTATTCTCAGCCTTCAAGCCGGCCGGCGGCGGCGGGTTGTTGTAAGGACGAAACGTATCGACCAAGCTGAGGCAGACGGGTCCTGCCAGCGTCAGGCGAGCATAAGCGGCAGTAGGGCAGTGTCGTGTAGGTCAGACTGAACCCACTTGTGAAATCCGACAACTTTCATCACCACACTTAAAGTTGTCGGACATCGCGGCTTGCGCCGCTCGGTCCGACCTACGGCTACTGCTGACTGCCCAGCGGCCGGAGCAACGCGCAGGCCGCGAACTGCCGACCGCCCATAGCTCACGTGATCCGCAGTCTTTCGACTCGAGAGTATCAAAGAGCAGTTCGGGAAAGCGGGGCGGCCGGTGGCCGTCGGGCAATCCGTTGGTAGTAAGGTGCGGTCACGGACCGCCCCGCACAGGATTTTATGGCCTACGTCTGGCGTTTAAACTTTCTCGCGTCCCCGGACTTTCACCAAGGCGGCCAAACCGAGCCTCTCCACGACAGATGTGCGTGACACCCGAGGCGAGACCTGCATCTCGCACCCACCAACATGACGCCTCATGATGACGTTCCCGAGTGGTGCGGAACGGGGGGAGTATGAGGGAGCGCGCAGAGGCGGGGATAACTTTGGGGATGAGAAATTTCGAGCCGGTTCGATTCAGCATGAACTGCCAAAGTTATCCCCGCTGGAATTCGACACGTCGAGGCGGTCGTGCATCCCTCAACGCCGTCGTTTTGTCCGTCAAACAGCTTGCAGCTCACAAGTTTTCGCGCGAGCGTGGCAGTACCGATGTCTCCGTAAAAGGTCAGCCAAAGCCATGCCTCACGTTTCCGTCGCCGCCTTGCGGTTCGGTCTGATCTTCGCGGCACTCCTGTCACCAGTCCTGCAGTTTGGGACATCCTGGTCATTGCAGTACGACCGGGCGATGGCAGATCCACAGAACACTGCTGAAAAAGAAGCGTTCGACGCGGCCAAGGACCTAGGCACTGTCGAAGCCTGGGATGCGTTTCTGTCGAATTACTCCGCCGGCTTTCACGCTGATCTGGCGCGTGCCTATGTCAAGAAACTTGCCGAAGAGCCGGCAGCGCAAACGGCACCTTCTCAAGCTGCGCCTTCGGCTGCTCCACCGCCGGTCAGCCCGGTGACCAATGCCTATCCCACCGCGGCGGGGTCATGGGGCGGCGTGGTGCGCGATGGCCCCGGTCAGTCCTACCGCAAGGTCGACTCGTTGCAGGAAGGCGATCCCGTGACCTTGCTCGGGCCGACGGACGTCATCGAGAACGGCTATCCGTGGTTTCGAATTGCTTACCCCGGCGGCGGTAGCGGCTTTCAATGGGGCGGCATACTCTGTTCGACTGGGGCCGAGCGGCCCGATCTGTTCAGGACATGCACGACATCGGCACAGCGCCAGGAGCGCGAGGCCTCCGCACCGCAGCGCTGCCGCGACAACGGCGGCGAATGGGGCGATGGCCAGTGCTGGCCTAAAGGCCATTTTGAAAACCAACGACGGAAGTCGGCGGAGAAATCGAAGCGGTCGTGTAGCTCGGGTGAGTTCTACGACAAGCAGAAGGGCCGTTGCATGAGCTATGAAAGCCAGGAGGATGGCCCCGGCGAGATCAATGATCCGCCAAAAGTGAACAACACCGGCTTGAATTGCAAGCAATTGAAAGCGCGGTGCAGCAAGACGGACAGCAATGTCGATTGCGATGTCTATCTCAACTCGTGCACCGGAAAGGGCGACAACTAGAGCGCATTGCCCTCACATCGCCGCTGCACCCCGGCCGATGGCGGCGATGCCGGTGCGGGAGATTTCGACGAGGCCCAACTCGCGCATGATGCCGATGAAGGTCTCGATTTTCGAAGCCTTGCCGGTGATCTCGAAGACAAAGTGTTCAGTCGAGGTGTCGACCACCTGAGCGCGGAAGATTTCCGCAAGCCGCAGCGCTTCGATGCGCTTTTCGCCTTTGCCGGCCACCTTGACCAACGCAAGTTCGCGTTCGAGCGAGACGCCTTCGCTCGTCAGATCGCGGACGCGATGGATCGGCACCATGCGCTCGAGGGTGTGCTTGATCTGCTCGATCACCGCCGGCGTGCCGTTGGTGACGATGGTGATGCGCGAGACGTGCTTCTCGTGCTCGGTTTCCGTCACCGTCAAGCTGTCGATGTTGTAGCCGCGGCCGGAGAACAGCCCGATGACGCGCGCCAGCGTGCCCGGCTCGTTGTCGACGATCACCGACAGCGTGCGCGAGACGACGTCTTCACGAATGGCGG
>JANORU010000112.1:0-3781 GCA_031415475.1 Hyphomicrobium sp. | reverse complement strand
CAACCATGGCGCAGGGCACGGCCGTCGATCACGATCTGGGCGGCTACGGTTATTCGAAATTCGGCGACGACCGGCTGCGGGAAGAGTGCGGCGTATTCGGCGTGTTCGGCCATCCGGACGCGGCGGCTTTGACCGCACTTGGCCTTCACGCGCTCCAGCACCGGGGCCAGGAAGGCGCCGGGATCGTCACCTATGACGGCACCCACTTCCATTCCGAACGCCACCTCGGTCTCGTCGGCGACAAATTCAACGAGGCGAGCGTCATCGGCCGGCTCAAAGGCTCACAGGCGGTCGGCCACAACCGCTACTCGACGACCGGCGAACCCCATATCAAGAACGTTCAGCCCTTGTATGCCGACATCGACACCGGCGGCTTCGCCGTCGCCCATAACGGCAACCTGACGAACGCCCACTCGCTGCGCCATGATCTTATTTCGTCCGGTGCGATTTTCCCGTCGACGTCGGATACGGAAGTCATTCTCCATCTGCTGTCGCGCTCCAAGAAGCGGCGCATGGTCGATCGCTTTATCGAGGCCATCCGGCAGATCGAGGGGGCGTACGCGCTCGTCTGCCTGACCAACGACATGATGATCGCCGCACGCGATCCGGTCGGCATTCGCCCGCTGATGCTTGGCCGTTTGCATGGCGCCTACGTACTCGCGTCGGAGACCTGCGCGCTCGATATCGTCGGCGCTGAGTTCCTGCGCGAGATCGACAATGGCGAAGTGATCGTCATTACCGCTGACGGCATCGAGAGCCACCGGCCCTTCCCGCGCCGCCCGTCCCGTCCGTGCATTTTCGAATTCATCTACTTCGCCCGGCCCGACAGCATCGTCGGCGGCCGCTCGGTCTACGATATTCGCAAGCGCATGGGCGTCCAGCTCGCCATTGAATCCAATCCCAATGCCGACGTAATCGTGCCAATCCCGGACTCGGGCGTGCCGGCGGCCATCGGATTTTCCCAGCAGTCCGGCGTGCCGTACGAGCTTGGCATCATCCGCAATCACTATGTCGGCCGCACCTTCATTGAGCCCGAGCAGCGGATTCGCGCGCTGGGCGTGAAGCTCAAGCATTCGGCCAATGCCGGCGTCATTCGCGGCAAGAAGATCGTGCTGATCGATGACAGCGTGGTGCGCGGCACGACATCCAAGAAAATCGTTCAGTTGATGTATGAGGCCGGAGCAAAGGAAGTGCACATGCGCATTTCTTCGCCCCCGATCACCCATCCCGACTATTACGGCATCGATACACCGCGCAAAAAAGACCTGCTCGCTGCCAACATGTCGATCGAGGAAATGCGCCAATTCATGGGAGCGACGAGCCTCGCATTCCTGTCGGTCGATGGCATCTATCGTGCGGTCGGCTACGACGGCCGCGACGCGCACGCGCCGCAGTTTACCGATCATTGCTTCACTGGTGAGTATCCGACGCCGCTAACCGATCTCAATGGTGGCACGGCCCCGCGCCAGCTGTCGCTGCTAGCCGAAGTTGTCTAACGTACGGGTTGCATGACTTCCGAACCGCGTCTCGCCGGCCGCCTCGCCCTCGTCACAGGGGCGTCGCGAGGACTTGGCCGCGCCATTGCCCTTCGCTTTGCCAAGGAAGGCGCGCATGTCATCGCGACGGCGCGCACGGTCGGCGCGCTCGAAGAGCTCGATGATGAGATTCAGAAATTCGGCGGCGCGGCAACGCTGCTGCCGCTTGATCTCCGGAAAGGCGACCGGATCGATCAGATCGGCCCGTCGATCTACCAGCGCTGGCAGAAGCTCGATATCTTTGTCGCCAACGCCGGAATTCTCGGGCCCCTGTCGCCGCTCGGTCACGTCACGGCCGATGCCTGGGACGGCGTGATCGAAACCAATCTCTCGGGCAATTGGCGGCTTGTGCGAACTCTCGATCCGCTGTTGAAAAAGGCCGATGCGGGCCGCGCCCTGTTCGTGTCATCGGGGGCGGCCGACGGACGACATGCCTATTGGGGGCCGTACGCGGTTTCGAAAGCCGGGCTCGAGGCCTTGGCCAAGACCTATGCCGTGGAATGTGCCAACACCAACGTCCGCGTGGCCATCGTCAATCCCGGACCGATGCGCACGGCGATGCGGGCGAAAGCCTTTCCCGGCGAAGACCCGATGACGCTGCCGACGCCCGAGGATGTTGCCGAGTTGTTCGTCACGCTCGCGGCCGGCTCGCTCACTCCGGCCGGCCCCGACACGGCCACCATCGTCAGCTATCGGGAGTGGCGGGACGCGGCCGAAAAAGCCATCATCGCCAGTTAACTCTCCGGCATTATTTAGCGCTGTGCGTGTCGCGTTTCCGGCTGCTATGAGACCGGTCAAATCACCTCGGAGCCCTCGTCATGCCCATGTCTGCCAGTGAAATTGAGCGGCTCATCAAAGCTAAGATCCCGGATGCCGAAATTGTGCTCAAGGACCTTGCCGGCGACGACGACCACTGGGCCGCCCACATCGTCTCGTCGGCCTTCAAGGGCCTGCCGCGCGTGCGCCAGCACCAGCTTGTCTACGATGCGCTCGGCGGCCGGATGGGCGGGGTCCTGCACGCCCTTCAACTTACGACCGCGACCCCCGATTGACTTTGCCGGCGGCACTCCCCCATTTACCAGCAGTTGAAAGCAGTTGTGCCGGGCGGCCTTGACCCGCCCCAGCCCCCGGGGGCATTGAGCCCCCCATCACAAGGACCGGACCATGAGTGACCAAGCCCACGCCTTCATCAAGACAACCATCGGCGCCAACGACGTCGTGCTGTTCATGAAAGGCACCGCCAAGTTTCCGCAGTGCGGATTTTCGGCGACCGCTTGCAAAATTCTCGAACACCTCGGCGTGCCGTTCAAGGACGTGAATGTGCTGGACGACCAGGGCGTCCGCGAAGGCATCAAGTCGTTTTCGAACTGGCCGACCATTCCGCAGCTGTACGGTAAGGGCGAGTTCGTCGGCGGAGCCGACATCATGCGCGACATGTATCAGGCGGGCGAACTGCATGATTTAATCTGCGAGAAGGGCATCCCACACGCCCATCATCACGGGTAGTCATTGGCGATGAGGCTCGGCGGCCGGCGATTTCTGTTGAGCCTCGCCATTATCGGCGCCAGCGTCTGCCTCGCACTTGGCATATCGCTGCCGATTATCAAACTCACCAAGTACGTCTGGTGGTCGACCGAGCACTCGCTGCTCTCGACCGTCAACGTGCTGTTGAAAGACGGGCAGACCTTTCTCGGGATGACGGTGCTGATCTTCTCGATCATTCTGCCCGTTGTAAAACTCCTTTACCTGCTGCTGATTGCGACGCTGCCGGCAACCGAACTGGTGCGCCAGCATGGCCGTTTGCGGGCGCTGGAATGGCTCGGAAAATGGTCAATGCACGATGTGCTGGTGCTGGCCCTGACGATCTTCTTCATCAAGGCGCAGGGCCTGTACGACGCCACCAGTCTGTCCGGCGTTTATTTCTTCACCGCCGCCGTGGTGCTGATGATCCTGTCGTACGCCTGGCTTAGAACCGAGGGTCTGGCGGCGGCGCCGGTCACGACTATCGAGCCGCAGGCCGCGCCGGGCAAGATTTCGACCTTCCGCAACTTCGTGCTGTCGTTCCTGATCATCGTCGCGACCGTCTTCTTTGCCCTTGGCGTAATCCTGCCGACGATCCGCTTCACCACCATCTACGTGTGGACCAACGAGCACTCGATCGCGACCATTATCTGGGCGCTGTTTGAGAGCCAGGAGTACTTCCTGGGCGTCGTCTTGTTCCTGTTTTCGGTGCTGTTTCCGTTCCT
>JANORU010000111.1:0-3982 GCA_031415475.1 Hyphomicrobium sp. | reverse complement strand
TTTTCAGACCCTTACGACTTCTTGGCATCGCCGATCGTCTTGGCGACCTCAGCGGCGAAGTCTTCCTGTTTCTTTTCAATCCCCTCGCCCAGCGCATAGCGCACGAAGCCGGTGAGTTTGATCGGCCCACCAACCTTAGCCTCGGCATCCTTGACGGCTTGGGCCACCGTCTTGGCGTTGTCGTGGATGTAGGCCTGATCGAGCAGGCAATTGTCCTTGGCGTAGCTCTTCAAGCCGCCGGCGATAATCTTGTCCATCATCTCCGGCTTCTTGCCGGCATTCTTGTCGCGCAGGATCGCCGTTTCGCGGGCGATGATATCCTTCGGCACGGACTCGAGATCGAGCGCCACAGGGCTGGTCGCGGCAATCTGCATGGCGATCATGCGGCCAAGCGCCAGCAGTTCTTCGCCGTTCTTTCCGTCACTTTCGAGCGCCACCAGAACGCCGATCTTGCCGAGCCCCGGCTTGACGGCATTGTGCGTGTAGGACGCGACGACGCCCGACTTGACCTCGAGCGCCGCGGTCCGGCGCACGCTCATGTTCTCGCCGATCTTGGCGACCGCATCCTTGACGAAGGTATCGACCGTCGTCTTGGAACCGGGATAGGTCGTCGCGAGCAGCTTATCGAGATCGCCCTTGGCAGCGCCCGAGACAGAAGCAATCCCTGCGACCATGTCCTGGAATTCTTCATTGCGAGCAACGAAGTCGGTTTCGGAGTTGACTTCGACCACCGCGCCCGTGGTGCCGGCCGACGCTATGCCGACGAGACCATCGGCAGCTATCCGCCCGGCCTTCTTGGCAGCTTTCAGCAAGCCCTTCTTGCGCAATGAATCGATCGCCGCTTCGACATCGCCGCCGGTCTCGTCGAGCACGGCTTTGCAGTCCATCATGCCCGCGCCAGTTTTCTCGCGCAGCTCCTTCACCAACGCAGCGGTTACGGTCGCCATGGAAACTCCTTGCCGCATCGCGGCTCATCATCTTGAAATCGTGAGGACGTGAAGTCGTGAGTGGTGAGATGGTGAGCGGTGAAATGGTGAGCGGGATGTGCTCCACTCACCAGTCACGACTTCACCAATTCACGCCCTAAACAGCCGTCGCTTCAACCAGCTTCTTGGCCTGAGCGGCCCAGCCTTCCTTTTCGATCTGCCCCTTGAGCTTCAACAGGCGGTCGAGGGCCTGCTGGCCGTCGGCGTCGAGGTCGGCAAGCTGCCAGAAGTGGAACACGCCGCTGTCGTTCAGGCGCTGTTCGAGTTTCGGCGAGATACCCGTGATGCGCTTCAGATCGTCGGCTTCGCCGCGCGGCGCGTCGATGCCCTTGAACTTGACGGGCAGCGCTTCAGCCGGCGGATTTTCCATGGCCCCGACGTCGACACCCGAAGACCCTTGCGAGCGTTCGAGGCCGTCGAGCGCGGCGCGGGCAATGAGATCGCAATAGAACGCGATGGCGCGGCCGGCGTCGTCGTTGCCCGGAACCGGGAAGTCGATGCCGTCGGGATCGCAGTTTGTGTCAACGATGGCGACGATCGGGATGCCGAGCTTGCGGGCTTCCTGAATGGCAATCGCTTCCTTGTTGGTGTCGATCACGAACAACAGGTCGGGCACGCCGCCCATGTCCTTGATGCCGCCGAGCGCCTGATTGAGCTTGTCGCGCTCGCGCTGAACGGTGAGGATTTCCTTCTTGGTGCGGCCCTGCGGATCGGCCAGAATGTCGTCGAACTGACGCAGGCGGCGGATCGACTGCGACACCGTCTTCCAGTTGGTCATCGTGCCGCCGAGCCAGCGGTGATTGATGAAGTACTGGGCCGAACGCTTGGCCGCTTCGGCAATGCCATCCGAGGCCTGACGCTTGGTGGCGACAAACAGCACGCGGCCGCCGTTGGCAACCGTGTCGGAAACCTTGACCAGCGCCTGATGCAGCATCGGCACGGTCTGTGTTAGGTCGATGATGTGGATGTTGTTGCGCGCGCCGTAAATGAACGGCTGCATCTTCGGGTTCCAGCGATGCGACTGGTGGCCGAAGTGCACGCCAGCTTCCAAAAGCTGACGCATATTGAAGGCGGGAACTGCCATGGGAAACGTCCTTTTTCCGGTTAGACCTCCGCGGACCTTGAGAAGTTGTGCGCCTCGTTTGGACTTGGCCCTATCGAGCCTCGTCCTTGAAGTTGCATCAACCACCGGAGCGTCTGACGGGGCTTTTAATCCGCCGGGCGCGTGGGTCCGCGTGTGAGATGGGCGGTTTATGACGGAGGTTCGGCGGGAAGGCAAGTGGGGCGCGGATTCACTGGCATTTTGCCTCAAGCCATGGATCTCTAATTGCAGAGTTGAAGGCGTGCCAATTGGAGATTGCAGCAATGACCGAGACGGTAACCGTGACACTATCGGCTCAGGAACGCGACCAGCTTGTCCGTGGGTTGGTGCTGCTGATGGAGGCCAGCGAGCGCATGACAGAAATTCTACCCGCAGGGCGGTCACTTCTCACCAAACTCGCGAGCGCTGGTCCCGGCCCGTTCATCACCGTTGGTGTGCATGGGGGGCAGGTGCAGTGGGTGCTTGGCAACCCGTTTCCTGTTCGCGTTTGTGACTTCGATGGAGTGGATGAGGCACTCCCGGACATTGATGAACTCGATCAGAAGTGCCGTATGTGGCTCGAACCGATCGATGAGAAGTGGTCCAATGCGAGATGGCGGTGCAAACCTTGGTGACTAATTGAGCCGGTACCGGCCGCGTCCCATAAATTCGAGAAACCCATGATCGCGCAGCACTTGAAGCTGCTGACGGATTTTCTCTTTGATGTGTTTGTTGCCGGGGTAGATGAGTTTGAGTTGGCCTTCGAAGGCGTACACGTCGTCAATACCGAACTCCTGCCTGCCTATCGCCTGACAACACGTCATCACCGCCATCAGCCACCCGCGCGCATCTAAGCTCGCCTGTCTCAGGAACAGCGTGCTCTGCCAACGTTCAAGCACCGCGCGCTTGCTCAGCGCTTCCCCGTCCTGAACGATGAAAATTCTTCCCACGCTTGGAACCTGATCCAACTGGATATTGCAGCCTATCCATCCGGCGCGCCGCGCGGTTGCAGCCAGCGGCCTTCGCTCTTCGATAATTCTGGGAACCACAAACTGCTTTGGCACGACAAACAAGTTCTGCACGGCTCGGGCGGCGGCATCGTACTGCATGAAGGCGAAATTGGGATTGTCATCGGACGTTAGACGTTCGCACATCGTCTTGTAAGCGCCGTCAACCACGCGGTTGCCGAACTTCCCCTTTTTGCTCTTCAATTCGAATTGTTCCGAACAGTTCGGGCAATCGAAATCTGCGGTCGGGCGGTTGTTTGCAAACTGCCGCATCTCATCGTTGCCGCACGCCGGGCAATAAATCCACTTTACCATCCAGCCTTCGGTCAGAACACGAGCATTCTGCGACGGACTGTCGTAAGGCGACTGCTGCTCCTCAAAGCCCAACTGAATTTTCTTGTCGTTTCCACTGGGAGATTGCACGGCGCACTTTTTCTACGAACTGGAGACTTAGGCCCCAATACCAAATGAATTTTTCACGCTCTGCAAGCGCCAAATCCAAAAAGCCTGCGCGCCGCTCTCCCCACCTCGTCATCCCGGCGTCGGCGCGTCGATGCGGAGCATCGCTCCGCGATGACGACGCGCCGATTGCGCGAAGCGCAACAGGCCGGGACCCAGGCAAACCTCAACTCTAAGAACGCCGCGGGCAAACGCGTGCGGTGCATCCGCGACTTTCCCCTGCGTTCATTGTTCTGATGCCTAACTGGGCCCCGATTTTCATCGGGGTGACGGAGGGGAGAGAGTGGTTAACCGCGGCCGGCAACGGATGTCGAAAATTTCTTACTCTCAAAGTTATCCCCGCGCTGTTCATCCCGGCGATACTCTCGCCATCCCGCATCACTCGGGGGCGTTTCATGAGACGTCTTGAAGTGCGATGCGGGATCAGGATCGGAAGGACACGATTAGCT
>JANORU010000110.1:0-8004 GCA_031415475.1 Hyphomicrobium sp. | reverse complement strand
AATGACAGGTTCATCTTCACCGACACCAGCGGCGTTGACGGCATCGGCGACTTCCTCGTCGGAACCGATACGCTCGACGTTGCGGCGAACTGGTTCGATGGCAACGCGTTGAACGGCGAGTGGGTCAAAATCAACGCTGGCGGCACGAACACGTTCATCGGCTTCACCGATGGCTCGGCTGATGGTCTCGTCGACAACATGGCGATCTATCTGCAGGGCGTCGTCCATACGACGGTCACTTCGGCGATCTTCGTCTAAGTTTCACGTTCATTCTCTCGAAGTCAGATCCCCGGAGGCGTCCTGCGCCTCCGGGGATTTTCGTTTTTTCGCCTGGAATCTGGCGTCGTGACTCCGTAAAACGGCATGCGAGCATACGGGGGCGTGATGACAGGAGGGCGGGACAATGGCCGACGATAAGGCGGCGCTGCGCCAGCGTGCGACGGCCCTGCGCAAAGCCGCCTTCGAACTGTACGGGCCGGACGCGAGCCGGCGGCTGGCGGCTCATGGACTTGATTTTTTAGGGTTAGGCCCCGGTGCGATGGTGTCGGGGTTCGCCGCCATTCGCGATGAGATGGACCCAGCCCCGCTCATGTTGTGGCTCAATGCCGAGGGTTTCAAACTCGCGCTGCCGGTGATGCAGGGCAAGGGTAAGCCACTGGCGATGCGCGCCTGGTCGCCGGGGGACGCCATGTTGCCCGCCGCCTGGGGAATTGTCGAGCCGATGGACGACAAGCCGGAGGTTGAACCCGATGTCGTGCTGGTGCCGCTCCTGGCGTTCGACAGTATGGGCTCGCGGCTCGGATATGGCGGCGGTTACTATGACCGGACGCTGGCCCGGCTGAGATCCCTTAAGCCTATCGTGGCGGTTGGGCTTGCCTATGACGAGCAAAGGGTCGACGCCGTGCCGCGCGAGAGTTATGACGAGCGCCTCGACTGGGTTCTGACGCCGTCAGGGCCGTACAAATGCCAAGCCTCCTCTCCCCATTGATGGGCGGAGGGTTCGAGAGCGGTGCCGTGCTTGATATCCATTCGGATCAAGGCGAGCAGGTTGCGCACTCCAACCCTCTCCGGATTGCGGGCGAGCGGAGAGGGAGACTGTTTTGCGCCTGTTATTTCTCGGCGATATCGTCGGCCGCGCCGGTCGAAAAGCGGTGATTGAAAACCTTCCCGGGTTGCGCCAGCGTCTCAAACTCGATTGCGTCGTCATCAATGGTGAAAACGCGGCGGCCGGATTTGGCATTACCGAAGCGATCGTCGAAGACCTGATTGATGCCGGCGCCGATGCCATCACGCTCGGCAATCACGCCTTCGATCAGAAAGACACGCTCGTCTATATCGAGCGTCAGCCCCGCCTCGTGCGGCCGGTCAATTTTCCGAAAGGCACGCCCGGCCGCGGCGGCACGATTGTCAAAGCCCGCAATGGCGCCGATGTCCTGGTCTTGAACGCCATGGGCCGCGTGTTCATGACCGAACTCGATTGCCCCTTCCGTGCACTCGACAATGAATTGACGGCCTGCCGGCTGAAAGAAGGAGCCGACGCGATCCTGGTTGATTTCCATGCCGAGGCGACAAGCGAAAAGCAGGCGATGGGTCACTTTCTCGACGGCCGCGCGAGCGTGGTTGTCGGCACGCATACCCATAGCCCAACAGCGGATGAGCGCGTGCTGCCCGGCGGTACGGCCTATATGTCGGATGCCGGCATGTGCGGCGACTATAATTCCGTACTGGGGATGGACAAGGACGAGCCGATCCACCGGTTTCTGACTCGTATCCCGCGCGAGCGGTTCGAACCGGCGCTCGGCCCGGCCACGCTGTCGGGTTTGGCCGTCGAGATCGACGATAAGACCGGCCTTGCCACCTGGGCAAAAGCTTTGCGGCTCGGTGGTGTTTTGACACCGACCGAGCCGCTGGGGTGGGACGAGTGAGAGAAGGAGGTACTCTGACTAGAACCGATGAGGCGGGGACATAGTCCGTCTCATCTGAGGCCGAGAGCGTTGCTCTTGGCGGGGTGGTCGAGCACCGGGCAGTGGTGCGAGACCGTGAAGGCGAACGACTCATGCCTTCGAATTGTCAGGGTCGGCTCCAATGGTTAACAAAAGGTTAACGCGTCGCATTGGGCCATTGCGGGGCCCGCTTGACCGGCCCGGCCGGCCGGCAATAGACCGCTCGATCAACGTCCTTGACCCTGAGAGACCGCAATGGCCGGCCATTCGCAATACAAGAACATCATGCACCGCAAGGGCAAACAGGACGCCATGAAGGCGAAGATGTTTGCCAAGCTGGCGCGCGAAATTACCGTGGCGGCCAAGTCGGGCCAGTCAGATCCGGAAATGAACGCGCGTCTCCGGCTCGCCATCCAGGATGCACGCGCCGAGACTATCCCCAAGCACAACATCGAGCGGGCGATCAAACCGGCGGCCGGCGCCGATTTGGCGAACTTCGAACAGAGCCGCTATGAGGGCTATGCTCCTGGCGGCGTGGCGGTGATTGTCGAGGCTTTGACCGACAACCGGAACCGGACGAGCGGCGTCGTCAAGAGCGTGTTTGCCAAGTACGGCGGCAATCTCGGCGCCACTGGCGCGGTCAGCCACATGTTTACGCGCGTCGGCGAGATTGCGTTCAAGTCAGTCGTGGCAACTGCCGACCAGATGCTCGAAGCCGCCATCGAAGGCGGTGCGGATGACGTTCTCTCCGACGCCGGCAGCCACCTCGTCACCTGTTCTTATGAGCAACTTGGCACCGTGGCCGGGGCGTTGGAAGACAAGCTTGGCGCACCGCAAAGCGTGAAAGCGGTCTGGCGGCCGCATCTATCGACCCCAGTCGACGAAGACGCCGCTCAGTCGATCATGAAGTTGATCGCGGCACTGGAGGACGATGACGACGTGCAGAACGTGTTCGCCAATTTCGAACTGTCGGACGACATATTGAAGAAGCTGACCACCGCCTGAGGGTCGTTGTCATGTGCCAACAGGCCTAACGGGCTGTTAATTTCGTATGCTGCCGCTCGAAGCAAATACCAGCGTAATGCCGATCGAATTGGCGGGCCCGGGACAACAATTTCACTACGGGTCATGCGCTATACGGGGTGTATTGGATGTCGAGGAGCCCGTGGGACAGATGAGCGATAGACAGACATTCGTGACCGAGCATTCCGGCCGAGCTTTGGCGAACCGGGGTCAAGGATCGGCCCGCGATGGCCGCCAATCCGGATCCAATTTTGCCGCCAACACAGAGGCCGGCGTTCGGCTGGAGCGCACGTTCCCTCTGCCGGACATCACGGCCTTCAGTAGCACGACCGGTTGGGTCAAGGTTCCGCGCGCAATCTAAACAATCGGGCCGGTTACACGCGAGTCTGCGAATCGCATTCCGTGATATGCGGGGCGGATGCATGGAACCACTGTTCGAATCATCGGCATCGATCCGGGTTTGCGGCGCACCGGCTGGGGCGTCATCGAAAGCGATGGCGTTCGCCTGTCATACGTCGCCTCCGGCGTCTTGACGACGGCCGGCGACGACGACCTCGCCTACCGTTTGCGGGATCTCTACGAGGGTCTCGTCTCCATCATCGCGAGTTACAAGCCGGCTGAGGCCGCCGTCGAAGAGACGTTCGTCAACGACAACCCGCGTTCGACCTTGAAGCTCGGCCAGGCGCGCGGCATGGCCCTGCTGGCACCGGCCGTGAAGGGGCTGGTGGTTGCCGAATACACGCCGAACCTGATCAAGAAATCGGTGACCGGCGCCGGCCACGCCGAAAAGCATCAGATACAGGCCATGATCGGGTTCCTGCTGCCGAAAGCAAAAGTCGAGAGCGCCGACGAAGCCGATGCGCTGGCGATTGCCATCTGCCATGCCAACCATCGCGGCGCCCGCGCGCTCGAAAAGCGCATGGCCGGAGCGTTGCGATGATCGGCAAGCTCCGAGGCAAGGTCGACGCGATCGGCGAAAGCCACGCCATCATCGACGTCGGCGGCGTCGGCTACGAAGTGCAGTTGTCGGCGCGCACGCTGCGCAATCTCAAGACCGGCGACGAAGTCACGCTGACAATAGACACCCACGTCCGCGAGGACGCCATCCGGCTGTTCGGGTTCCAGAGTGAATTGGAGCGCAGCTGGTTCCGGACGTTGCAGTCCGTCCAGGGTGTGGGATCGAAAGTGGCACTCGGTGTGCTCGGCGTGCTGTCGCCACAGGAGTTGACCAGCGCAATAGCGCTGCAGAACTGGGGACTGGTCGAGCAGGCGCCGGGCGTCGGCAAGAAGCTGGCGCAACGCATTGTCGCCGAGTTGAAGGACAAGGCGCCGGCGTTGTCGCTGTCCGGTTTGCAGCCGGACGGAACTCACGACGGCTCCACTGCATCGCAGTCGTTGACCAGCGAAGGTCAAAGTGCTGCCGAAGCGCTGTCGGCACTGACCAATCTTGGCTATCATCCGACTCAGGCCTCGGCGGCGGTCGCGACGGCGTTGAAAGAGTTGGGTGCGACGGCTGATACCGCCACGCTCATCCGGCGCGGGCTCAAAGAACTGGCGCGGTAGCTCGAGCGTAGTTCTGGGATCGATGAGACGGGCGGAGGATGCACCATGATTAAGTCGCCGCGGGCGTGGTTCGCGCTCAGTCTGCTGTGGATTGCAGCGGTTGGATATTTTGGCTGGACGACGTGGCCACAAATTCCGCTCGATGTCAGCTCCACCGACCCCAGCACTCTCGATGTCTACGGCGCCGTGTCGCTCAATCATGCGGTGTTCTACAGCCTGCTGGCGCTGCTCGGGCCGATCATCCTGTTCGTCATGCTGCGTATGGCGCAAAGACAACGCAAAGACTGACAGCGCGACGGTTTCCGCACGGATTGTCGGCAATTTCGTAAAATTGGAAATAACCTATATTTTTCATTGTGTTATCTATATTTCGTTACGTTTCGTTTACGAGTATTGATCAATTCTAAACCCGAAGGCGCGACCTCAGGGTCAGTCGGTTGAGGAGTTGGCAACTATGGCACTCGAATATGCCGAAGCGGTGAGCATGAGTTTCGAGCCGCATTTCATTGCACCACACCAGCGCGAGCGTCGCTGGGCTGTCCGCAAGCCGATGGCAGCACCGGCGACAATCATATCGCGCGAGCTGCCGGTGCCGATCCTGTGCATTATGCGAGACGTCTCAACCACTGGCGCCAAGCTCGAGATCAAGGAAAGCCAGGACAACTTCCTGGGTCCGCGTATCCGGTTGCCCGCTTACTTCACGCTGGTCATTCGAAGCGACCGCATGGAAGTTGATTGCGCCGCAGTCTGGCGTAAACAGGCCGAAATAGGGGTCCGATTTCTGGCGGCGCCACGGTCCTTGATGCGCGCCGTCAAGATCTGATCTGACCGCGTTCGAAAGTCTCCTTGTGATTGAGCCGGCGAACCCGCGGCCTCGCCTCACTCAATCATGGAGACCCGTCGTGGATGACGCCGACAAAGCCACTCCTGCAGACGTTGTCCGCGCCCCGCGCGGCCGGCTTCGAGATGCCGTGAAGACCATTGCGGTCTTCGCGCTCTTGGGGCCGGTCGTTGGCTATGTGTCCGTCGCGGTTCCCTTTGCCCTCAGTGAAGGCAGCCGTTCCAGCGTCCACCAATCCTTGCTCACCGCCGTTGTGAACTTGCCCTTTGGGGCGGTGTTCGCGTTCGTGTTCGGTGGGGTTCCGGCTTTTGTAACGGGCCTGCTGGTTGCAGCGCTGAGCTTTCGACCGATGTCGGCGACTATGCGAATCGCGCTTGCCGCCGCATTGGGGTTTGTCGTCGTGCTCGTGCTTCAGAGATGGGTGGCAGAGGCCGTCGCGGGCGGCGGCGCCGTGGTCTTGCCGCTGGCGGGTGCGCTTTCGGCTGCGGCCTGCGCGTGGATTTCGAGGCGCTGGGTCCCTCAACTTGACGCGGGAAGCGAATAGGGCCACCAACCAGCCATGACGACCGATCGCCTGATCTCCTCGGTGAAGCGCGAGGCGGACGCCTTTGAGGCGACCATCCGTCCGCAGTCGCTCGCGGAATTCATCGGCCAGGAGCAGGCGCGCGCCAATCTCAAGGTTTTTATTCAGGCGGCCAAGTCGCGCGGCGATGCCCTCGATCACGTGCTGTTTGCGGGTCCCCCTGGTCTCGGCAAGACAACGCTCGCGCAGATCATGGCGCGCGAACTGGGCGTCGGCTTTCGCGCCACCTCGGGTCCGGTGATTTCCAAGGCCGGCGATCTCGCCGCGCTGCTGACCAATCTCGAAGATCGCGACGTGCTGTTCATCGACGAAATCCAGCGGCTCAGTCCGGCGATCGAGGAATTCCTCTACCCGGCGATGGAGGACTTTCAACTCGACCTGATGATTGGCGAGGGGCCGGCGGCGCGCTCGGTCCGGATCGATCTCGCCAAGTTTACGTTGGTCGGTGCGACGACCCGCGCCGGGTTGCTCACAACGCCGCTGCGCGATCGCTTCGGAATCCCCGTGCGGCTCAATTTCTATTCGATCGAGGAACTCGAACTGGTCGTGGCGCGCGGCGCGCGTGTGCTCGGCGCACCGCTCCGGGCTGATGGTGCCCGCGAAATCGCCAAACGTGCGCGCGGCACGCCGCGCATCGCCGGCCGTCTTCTGCGCCGTGTGCGCGACTTTGCGTCGGTCGCCGGCGTCAAGGTCATCGATGCCGGCATCGCCGATACGGCATTGCGCGCACTCGAAGTCGACAGCCAAGGGCTTGATGCGCTTGATCACCGCTATCTCACCTGCATCGCCCGCAACTATGAAGGCGGCCCGGTCGGCATCGAGACTTTGGCGGCCGCACTATCAGAACCGCGCGATGCGCTCGAAGAAATCGTCGAGCCCTATCTGCTGCAACAGGGCTTCATCGGCCGCACACCACGCGGACGGGTACTGACGCTGAAGGCGTACAAACACTTAGGCGTAAATCGCCCGTCGCGACCCGAAGTCGCCGATCTGCCGCTGTTTGAGGACGGCGAAGATGACGGGGCGGCCGGCGCCGTCTGACCATGGCCCTTATAACTCGCAGACAGGTTTTGAAAGGCCTCGCGGTGTCCGGCATCGCCGGGGTCACGTTCGGCGGCTATGCGCTGGCCGAACCCTTTCGATTGACGGTTAATCGGTATCGCGTGTCGCCGCCAGGCTGGCCGACTGGTCTGACGTTGCGGCTGGCCGTTCTCGCCGACCTGCACATTGCCGAACCGTGGATGAGCCTTGAGCGCGTGCGCCAAATCGTGGCCCGCACCAATGCGCTCGATGCCGATGCCGTTTTGCTGCTGGGCGACTACGTGCCGAGCAACCGCATGAAGAAAATCTCCAAGCTCATTGCCTACGACGCATGGGCAGGAGCCTTGGCGGCACTTAAGGCACCACTCGGCGTTCACGCGGTGCTCGGCAATCATGATTGGTGGGACGACGACGACGTGCAGCGCCGTCGGGCCGGGCCGACCCAAGCGGGCGACGCGATTGCGGCGGTTGGAATTCGGCTGTTCGAGAATGACGTTGTGCGATTGGAAAAAGGAGGCCAAGCCTTTTGGCTCGCAGGCCTCGGCGATCAATGGGCATTCTGGCCGCGAGCGGAACAGTACGATGCGTTCGTCCGCAGAGGAAAGGTTGATTACACGGGCGTTGACGATCTTCAAGGTACGCTCGCCAAGGTCACCGGCGATGCACCGGTGATCTTGATGGCGCATGAGCCGGATATTTTCCCAGAGGTTCCGTCGCGCGTGGCGCTGACGATTTCAGGCCATACCCATGGCGGGCAGATTCGATTGTTCGGCATGACGCCGGTGGTGCCATCGAAGTATGGCAGCCGGTATGCCTATGGACATATCGTCGAAGACAACCGGCATCTGGTGGTGTCAGCCGGGCTCGGCGTTTCTGGCATTCCGTTGCGCTTCGGATCGCCGCCGGAGATCGTGATTGTCGAGTTAAGTTCAGGAGGCAAGGCTTGTGTTCTGACACTTGGCCAGATATTGCCGGCAAGCTGATCGAAGACGAAAATGGCCGCCGCCATG
>JANORU010000109.1:0-5715 GCA_031415475.1 Hyphomicrobium sp. | reverse complement strand
AGCCACCTTTGCCTTGAAGGCCGGTGTGTGGTTCCGGCGTGGTCTTCTGCTCATGATCGCTCCTGATTCGCGGGCTCATCTTGCCCGCCGTCAGGCAGAAATTCCACTTATCAGGCTGTTCAAAATTGCGGAGCCAGCTCTGAATGCATTGGATGAGATTGAGCCCGTTGAGCCCGGGCATATCGTAGTCGACAATGGCGAGGTCGACCGGCTTGGTGCGGATGATCTGCCAGGCGTCGCCGCCATCTCTTGCTTCGAGGACATCACAATTCAAGCGTGCCAGCCGCGGCGCGGCGATTTGCCGGAATATGGGATCATCGTCGGCAATCAGGACCGACATGCGACCATTGATGGCGGGATAGCTGTTCATCGAATGCCAACATGACCCCGAAGGGTAATTATTGCCTGAATGAAGAAATACACTTTTTTGAGAAGTTAATGAGTTGTTGGCTGGCCGAGACGAGAAAACTCATAATAGTTCGGAAAGTTTGAAATGCTACCACTTTGGGATTGCCGAGTTTTGCAATCGGCCATTCGAAGTCGGTGTCAACGTGAGGGGCTGGATCAGAAAGTCGATCCGCAACAGATTGTTTGCGGTCGTGCTGTTGGCGGTTGTGCCAGCACTCTTTGTCGTGTCGTCCTTCAACAGTTTTCGATCCGCCGGTATCGAGCGCCTGTCCCGGCAGGCCGAGTTCCAAGGTATTGCTCACGCTTTGGCCGCGAGTGCGTCGGAGGCGTTGGGTCGAGCCGATGACCGCCAGATTGCCAATTCTCTCAAGGGAATTGGCAAGATCCCAGGTCTCAATCATGTCAGCATCCGCGATACAAACGGACGGATTATTTTTCAGTTTGGCAGCGGCGTCCTTCTGAAGGATTCCACGGCGGATGGCTTATTCGCACTCAATACATTCCCGGCCGAGGCAGAGATCCGCTATGCCGGACGCGTCATCGGCACCCTCTATCTCACTGCGGATATTTCTGACGTGCACGATGCGTTCGTGCGCAGTCTGCAAGCGGCTTTACTGTCCTCGCTGCTCGCCGCCTTCATTGGCATCCTGCTGTCCTACCGGATGCAGCGCGCGATCGCAGATCCGATCGCGGAACTGAAAAAAGCGATGGACGAAGTCCGCCTCGAGAAGGACTTCACGCGACTGGTGCCCCGCAGAACTCAAGATGAGACCGGGCGGCTGGTCGACTCCTTCAACGAGATGCTGCGCGAAATCAACGACCGCGATATCACCCTCGGTCAGTATCGCCAGGGCCTCGAAGTCAAAGTTCAGGAGCGGACCCTCGAACTGGCCAAAGCTGTCGATGCGGCTGAATGCGCTAACAGAGCCAAGTCCGAATTTCTGGCCACCATGAGCCATGAGATCCGCACGCCAATGAACGGCATGCTGGTGATGGCTGAATTGTTAGCGGCCAGCGATCTGACGCCCCGGGCGCAGCGCCATTGCGAAGTGATCCTGCGTTCCGGCCAGACGCTTCTGGCATTTCTGAACGACTTCCTTGATCTGTCTAAGATCGAATCCGGCCACATGTCGCTTGAGCGTGTGCCGGTCTCGCCGGCGATGGTCGTCGATGATGCCGTCAAATTGTTCTCGGAGCGCGCACTCTCCAAGAATCTCGAACTCGCCGCGTATGTGGCTCCTTCCGTTCCCCAGGAAATTCTCTCGGATCCGGTCCGGCTGATGCAGGTCTTTTCCAACCTCATCAACAACGCACTTAAATTTACCGATGCAGGTGGCGTGCTGATCGTGCTGGAGACGGTCGATGGTGTAAAATTGCGCGTCGCTGTCACCGATACGGGAATTGGAATTCCGGCCGAAAAACTGGCGACGATCTTCGAGCCGTTCACCCAAGCCGAGCAGTCGACCGCGCGGCTATTCGGCGGCACGGGAATTGGATTGACCATCTGCCGCAAACTGGTCAGCGCAATGGGCGGCGCTTTGGCGGTCGAAAGCACATCGGGAGCGGGATCGACGTTCTATTTCGAGATTCCATTCGAAGTCTCCAAACCGGCCGTCGTCGATGGACCGAGGCCGGTCAACAGGGTGATCGAGCTCGATCTCCCAGAGGCGCCGGTTCGAACGGTAATCAGCCGCGTTGCGGGTAATCTGGGGATGGTCGTCAGGGCGGCGCTTGAGGACGGTGTTGGCGACATTGCCAGCGATGTGGTGTGCATCACGACGCCTGAGCGCTTAGAACTCATGTCCGGACAATCGGCCGGGCTCAACCGGCAAACTGTTGTTGTCGCGCCGATGGGACGTGGACACAGCGACCGATTGCTTCGTCAAGGAACAGCTCACGGCATCTTAGAATTTCCGTTCATGAGCCGGGATGCGTCCGAGGTGTTGATGGCGGCGATATCGGGCCGGTCGGCGGGCGAACATCAGAGCGCACCGGTTTCCGCGGCAAAATCCGAAGCCGAAACTTTTGCCGGCGTCCGTGTGCTTGCAGCCGATGACAGCATCATCAATTGCGAGGTTCTGTCGGAGGTGCTCAACCTCCTCGGCGTCGAAGCCAGATTTGTCGATGACGGCGATGCGGCCCTTGCCGCCGTTCAAAGCGAGGCGTTCGACCTCGTATTCATGGATGGCAGCATGCCAGGCATGGATGGCTTCGATGCGACGCGGGCGATCCGCAAGTGGGAGGCCGATACCGGCCGCGATCCCGTACCCGTGATCGGTCTCAGTGGCTATGTCATTGGCGAGGGTGCCGAGAATTGGCGGGACTGCGGCATGAATGGTTTTGTCACAAAGCCGTTCACGCTTGCCGCCATACGAGATGCGCTTGGTCAATGGGCAGGCCAACGGCCCGTTACCAAGTTCGAAAGTCCAGCCCTGCATGCCGAGATATCCCAAGAGACTGAAACCACGCGTCTGATCGACGGCTCCGTTCTTGAGGCACTCAAAGAACTGCAAGCGCCCGGTGATGATCTTATTGACCGTGTGGTGCACCTTTACTCCCGCCATGCACCAGAGACTCTCGCGCGAATTCTTCAATGTGCGGCGCGGCCTGACGATGCTTCAGCGCTTGCGTCTGCGGCCCATGCCTTGAAATCCATGAGCCGGAATGTCGGCGCCGTACGAATTGGCGACCTGTGCAGTGAGATCGAGGATCAGGCGCGATCTGGGCACCATCCGGCCGATGAAATTGCAAGCCTTGGCGATGACTTGCGGGCGACGCTGGCCGCGTTGCAGCAGTCGTTGGAGGGGCACTCCCAGAACGCCGGGTGCATCGGCAACACTCAAGCGCGTGCCAGCTAGAGCTTTGCAGATGGCGGCGGGCCGACACCTGCGGTCGGCAAGTGCTTGATATTCGGCTTGGACTCCGGCTTCGTCCGCAGTGGCTCGCTGTGGCGATTGATCGTTCGGCCGTTTGTTGACAGCGCGCGCGGTGACGACTAGGTTCCGGCAACTTTTCCCGGGCTCGATGTCGATGCTCCGCCTGCTCGTATGCCAGCAGGTCGAGAGTCTTTTTGGCTTCAGTCCCTCAAACACGGTCGCCGGTCATGAAAGTTCGCAACTCCCTGAAGTCGCTTCGCTCGCGCCACCGCGACAATCGCATTGTCCGCCGCAAGGGCCGCGTCTACATCATCAACAAGACGCAGCGCCGCTTCAAAGCGCGCCAGGGTTGATCCAGCTCTAAATCGACCTCTCAGGTCGTTTTGACGGCGTGTCATCAACGGCGTACGTTCGCCATATGACAATCGCATCCCGATTTCGAAAACTTGCCGGTTGTGTCGCGCCCTTGTGCTGTGTCGCAACGGCCGCCTTCGCCCTAGAGTCGGCGGCCAACCAACCGCCAAACTCAACGCCGCCGCCGAAGACCGCGCGCCCGGTACAAGGTGAACCGCGCGAAGCCGTGCTTCGCACACTCTATGCCGAACTCGCCAAAGCGCCCGATGCTGCGAGCGCTGACAAGATCGTCGCGGTCATTGAGCAGGTGTGGGCGCAGTCCAGCAGCCCGACCGCCGATCTGTTGCTTCGCCGCGCCATCGCCGCCGTCCAGTCGGGACGCTCGGCACTGGCCCTGCGCCTGCTCGATGCGGTCGGCGAAATCGAGCCGGACTTTACGGAAACCTTCAGCCGCCGCGCCTACATTTATTTCTCACAGCAAGACTACGCCCGGGCGCTTGCCGATCTGCGCCGCGTCTTGGCGCTCGATCCCAATCATTTCCGCGCCATGGAAGGCATCGTCCAATCGCTGAAAGCGATGGGCAGCAATAAGGCGGCGCTGGAAGTTCTGCGCGAACTGATCAAGATCCATCCCAACGCGGCCGGCGCGAAAGCGGCCATAGACCAGCTCACGCGCGAGGTCGAGGGACAGGGAATCTAGTCCGACGGATTTAAGTCGACGTTTTTTAAACGACGACATTCGGCCTTGGCGCACCGGGGACCGGGGTACGGCGCTTGCCGCCAGTCGGGAACTCGTCTGGTGTATGGCCGTCCGGCAGACCGTGCTCATCGATGAAAGCAAGCCGGATCATGTGGGTGGCGCCCGGCGAGCCGAGCGGCACGCCGCAGGTAATGACCAGCCCTTCGCCGGCTTTGACGAACCCTTCATCGAACGCGATCTGACAGGCCTTGCGCACCATATGCGCGAGATCTTCCGGATCGCCGGTCAAAACGGTCTGAATGCCCCAGACGATCGACAGGCGCTGGGCGGTCTGTTCGATCGGCGTCAAGCCGATGACCGGCAGGCCAGGGCGTTCGCGCGCCACTCGCAACGCGGTCGAGCCGGTCGCCGTGTAGCACAGGATTGCCGAAACTTTGACCGTCGCTGCAATGGCATAGGTGGCCGCGGCAATGGCGTCGGCGCCGGTTGCCTGCGCTTCGATTTGGTGGGCGTGCACGAACGCATCGTAACTCGGGTCACTTTCGACCTCGAAGGCCACACGGTCCATCATCTGGATGGCTTCGACCGGATACTGGCCAACGGCGGATTCCGCCGACAGCATTACGGCGTCGGCGCCGTCGAACACAGCGGCGGCGACGTCCGACACTTCGGCCCGCGTCGGCATCGGCGAGGAGATCATACTTTCCAGCATCTGCGTCGCGACCACCACCGGCTTGCCGGCCGAACGCGCCTTGCGGGTAATGTGCTTTTGCAGTCCGGGCACGCGCTGGACCGGCAGTTCGACGCCGAGGTCGCCGCGCGCCACCATGAAGCCGTCGCCAACTTCGATGATCCGGTCGAGATCGTCGATCGCCGACGGCTTCTCGATTTTCACCATGATGGCCGCGCGATCGCCGATAATTTTCCTGGCCTCGATCACGTCCTCGGCCCGCTGCACGAACGATAACGCGATCCAATCGGCGCCGAGCGCAAGGGCACAATCCAAGTCCGCCCGGTCTTTGTCGGTCAATGCGCTGACCGGCAGCAGCGTGTCGGGCAGGCTGATGCCCTTGCGGCTGGCCAGCGCCCCACCGGTCACAACTTCGGCCGAGATTGCCTCGCCACGGCGCGACACGACCCGCATTCTGATTTTGCCGTCGTCGAGCAGCAGCATGTGACCCGGCTCGACGGCTTGGAAGATTTGCGGATGCGGCAGCATCACCCGTTCGGCGGTGCCGGGTGTCTTGTCGCGATCGAACACGAACACGGTGCCCTCGTTGACGAACACGCGTCCGCCGGCAAATTCGCCAAGCCGGAATTTCGGACCCTGCAGATCGCACAGAATGCCGATCGGGTGGCGGTGCTTCTTGCCGATCT
>JANORU010000108.1:0-4016 GCA_031415475.1 Hyphomicrobium sp. | reverse complement strand
ACTGGAGACGAAATGACCTTTTAGGTCACATTCGTCCAAGTCCCGTCGGGATTGCGGCAAGCCGTGCCGCGCATCGCTTGCGGCTGGTTGTCGATATAAATCTTGTGGGTGTAATCGCGGCAGTCGACACTGTTGCGCTTATACGGCCGGCTCGGCACGACTTCGCCATAGCGGCCGTTGTCGGGATTTTTCCACTGCCGCGCCACGCCCGACTGTCCGCGCTCGAGCGCGTCGAACTCAGCCTGCTGCGCCAGCATCCGGTCCTGCTGATCCATCGACCGGCCGACTTCGCTGCCAACGATGCCGCCAATCACGGCGCCGATCGCGGTTGCCGCAATGCGGCCCGAACCTTTGCCGACTTGATTGCCGAGAATACCGCCGGCAACGGCACCAACCGCCAATCCAGCATCCTGCTTGGCCATACCGTTCTGGCCACAACCGGCGAGAAGAGCTGACACGATCACTGCGATTAAAATGCGCGAAGAGCGCATGGCGGTGGTCCCCTTACGTCTGCCAACGGCCGTTTCCGTGGCACCCAATTCTGTTTCTCGAACCCCAAACTGCGCTTGATTCGCAGTCCGGAAGCCAGCGTGACCCCGCAGTGCACTCATTTTGCACACAAGGCGTATCGATTTCCACCCCGATTCGGGCGAAAGTTCGACCCCCAACCTGGCAGTTTTCAAGATATTTCCGTTACAGACTTGGCAAATCGAGCCGGACCAGCAGCCCGCCGCGAGGGCTTTGGTCGAGTTCGAACCGGCCCCGATAGAGCTGCACCAGATCGGTGACGATCGACAGCCCAAGTCCCGATCCTGGCTTGGTTTCATCCAGTCTGAGACCCCGTTTACCGAGTTTGGCGCGCTCCCCGGCTTCGAGCCCCGGTCCGTCGTCTTCGACCGTGGCGGTCATCCGCCGCGCGCCCGTCCGCCCGTCACGAGGCCCCGGCCCGGTAATTGTCAAATAAACAGTCTTCTTCGCCCACTTGCAGGCATTGTCGAGCAGGTTGCCGAGCATCTCCTCAAGGTCCTGCTTCTCGCCCTGGAATTTCACATCGTCGGCCATTGTGACGTGAATGGCGATGTCGCGGTCGCGATTGATCCGCTCGAGCGCCCGGACAAGCGGCTCGACCGTCTCGGCGACGTCGGTCGAGCGGCCGACGCCGACCCGTGCCGCCATCCGCGCCCGGTCGAGGTAGAGGTTGATCTGCTCGCGCATCAGCCCGGCCTGCTCAGCGACCTTCGATGCGAATGGCGATTTGACCTCGTCGGCTTCATTGGTAATGACGGCGAGCGGCGTTTTGAGCGCGTGCGCAAGATTGCCGACCTGGGTGCGCGCCCGGTCGACGATGTCCTGGTTCGATTGAATGAGGGCGTTGATCTCGGTCTGCAGCGGCTCGATTTCAACCGGCAGCTCGCCGGCGAGATCTATTGCTTCACCGGACCGGACCGCCGCAAGGCCCTGCTCGATCTGGCGCAGTGGCAAAAGTCCGAAGCGGACCTGGAACAGCGTCACCATGACGAGGCCGAGACCCGCCAGGGTCAACGCTGTCGACAAGCGCGCCAGAAAATTGCGGTAGCGGCTTTCGAGCCAAGCCACAGGGCCCGCCACACTTACGGAATAGCGCGCGGCACTATCAGAGTGGCCAATGGAATCGACGATCTCGACAATCCGGATCGGCTCGCCAACCGGACCCTTGGTCGTCATCCACCTTTGGCCGGAGGAATCCGGTTCGATCTTGCCGTCAAAGGGAGATTCAAGAACCGCAGTCGCCAACGACGGCGAAATCAGCCGCCGCGCGGCGGGATCATCGAGCGGCCGGATCTGCCAATACCAGCCCGAATGGATTTCCTCAAACAGAGGTTCATAACGGTTTGGCGGCGTTGCCGGTTCATTGCCGCCGCTGGTCAGCGCATCGATGGCGATCGAATTGACGAGCTTTTCAAGGCGCTGATCGAAGCTCGCGCGCACGTCCTCGCTATACAGCCGGTAAATGATGAAGCCGGCCAGCGGCAGCACCAAAAGCGTCCACGCGGCCGACGTCGCAAACAGACGAAAGGCCAGCGAGTTGAGTTTCATTGCGGGGCGGAGGTCATGCGGTAGCCAAGCCCGCGCACCGTCTCAATCACATCGACCGGAATTTTCTTCCGCAGCCGGCCGATGAACACTTCGATGGTATTCGAATCGCGATCGAAGTCCTGCTCATACAGATGTTCAACCAGTTCGGTGCGCGACACGACGCGCTCATTGTGGTGCATCAGATAGGCGAGCAGGCGATATTCGTGGGAGGTGAGTTTGACCTGCTGACCGTTGCAGGTGACGCGCGCGGTCTTGGTGTCGAGCCGCAACGGCCCGCACTCGATCTCACTGGTGGAATGGCCAGTGGCCCGCCGGACTTGAGCCCTGACTCGAGCCAGCAACTCTTCCATATGGAACGGCTTGGCGACGTAATCGTCGGCGCCGGCATCCATGCCGGAGACCTTGTCGCTCCATCGGTCGCGCGCTGTGAGAATAATGACCGGCATGCTTCGCGCCGATCGCCGCCAGTCTTCGAGAACGGAAATTCCGTCCTTCTTCGGCAGGCCGATATCGAGGATCACGACATCATACGGCTCGGTATCGCCGAGGAAGTGGCCTTCTTCGCCATCGAACGCCGTATCGACGGCGTAGCCGGCATCACCGAGCGCTCGGACGAGCTGCCGGTTCAGATCCTTGTCATCTTCGACGACCAGAATGCGCACGTTTCAATTCCCGCTTCAGGTTGTAGGGTGTTGTCGAAGTGGGATTATATCGGGGAATTTGGGCTTTCCTAGTGTCGCGTCCGCTATCGCTCTTGGTCTGGAAACGGCGTCTTAGCATCAACGATCACCATCTTGGTCTGGCCGCCGCGCATCTTGACGACGAGCCGGTAGGTGTAGCCCTCGGTTCCAATGCACAGCACGGCTTTAATGATCTGCCCCTCGATCCGGCCTTTGGCCAGCCGCGCCAGATCTTCGACCGTCGTCAGGCCCTCCTTGCGCACAATCGGCGCGGCAATCGACCAGTCGTCATAGCACGCGGCGGTCTCGGCGCGCACCGTCGCAGGGCCGCCGAACGTGACGGCCGCCAGCAAAACCAGTGCGCGCACCTTCGACGTCATGACAAAGATAGCCATCCTTTTGCGGTCGACGTTAACCGTACCGGGTGAACCGCGCCTGAACACGGGCTACAGGCGCAGGAACATGTCGCGACGCACCAGCGGACCGGCAGCACGCGACCGGCCATAGATCGTCATAACCGTGCCGAGGAGTCCAGTGACGAGCTGAACAAGGGTCCCGATATCACCGCCGAGTTTGCGAACCGTCTCTGGCGTAATGTCGAGGCCGATCAGCGGCCCGAGCGCCGGCAACAGTGCGGCAGCGGCCGTGACAGCCGAACCCCAGATGGTGAGTGAGTGCCCCCACCATTTGCCTGCATTTTCTGGGGACGAATTGGAATCGTTGGCTTGGGTCATGGTCGATGGTCCTTTCGGTTGGTGTTTGGGAATTGAGTTTGAAGGTGCGGCCGCAAGCTTCAGCGCCGCCGTTCGGGTTGCCTCGACGCGGCGCAGCCAACCTCGGCCGAAGCGCCAGAAATGGGTCAGCGCGCGATAGCGGCGGCGACGGAGTTCGGCGTAGGCTTCGAGAGTTGCCGTCACGTCGGCCCTCGCGAGGGCCGCGCGCGTCACGGGTCCGATCTCGCCATCAGACTCGACGCCGAGTGCTGATTGCAGAAACCGGATCGCGGTTCCGACGCCGTGATTGACGGCGGCATCGAAATGCATGAGTGCGAGCGGGGCTGAGAGTTCGACACACGACGCTGGGTGCCAATAGCGCGCACTATAGATCGACTGCACTGTTTCGACGGCAATCGACTGCAACTCGCGCTTAAGCCGCAGATGAGACGTGGCATCGAGCGTTGCGCCCATCCAATCGGCGTAGACCCTGAGTGTAATGCCGCGATTGGTCGGCCCGCCCGGATCATGCGGGTCGTCGCTGTAC
>JANORU010000107.1:0-11297 GCA_031415475.1 Hyphomicrobium sp. | reverse complement strand
GCACGGCCGCGCGCGCGATAGCGGCCGCAAAGACGAATTGTTCTTCGGTCCGCACGTCAAAATGCTGCGCGCGGCCTTGAAGGCGCCGCGCGAAGGCGCGCAGTGGACCGGCATCGCCACACGGCTCGCCGAACGGCTGCTCGAAACCCAGCGCGTCGATGCCGTGCTGACCATGGCGGCCGACCCCACCGATAAGTGGCGGCCGCGGCCCGTGCTGGTGACCAAAGTGGAAGAGCTTGTCCATTGCCGCGGCATGCGCATGGGTTATGCGCCACTGCTGGCCTTGCTCGAACCGGCGCGCGACCGCGGCTTCAAGCGCATCGCCGTGATCGGGATCCCGTGTCAGGTCTACGCTCTGCGGGCGCTCGAACAGGAACTGGGGTTTGAAAAAATCTATGTCATCGGCACGCCCTGTTCCGACAACACGACGACCGAGAACTTTCACAAATTCCTCGGCGAGCTGTCGGACGATCCAGAGTCGATCACCTATCTCGAGTTCCGGGCCGACTATCACGTCGAGCTGAGGTTCCAATCCGGCGCCAAGCGCGAGATTCCGTTCCTGCTGTTGCCACTGTCAAAACTTCCCCGCGATTTCTTTCCGCTCACCTGCCGGACCTGCGTCGATTACACCAACACGCTCGCCGACCTGGTGGTCGGCTACATGGGCGGCGAAGGCCGGCAATGGTTGATCGTGCGCAATGAGCGCGGCGAGGAACTGATCAACCTGCTCGGCGACGAAGTTCAGTGCGAAGCGCCTGGCAATGCCGGCAAGCGCCAGGGGCCGGTCAAAGGCTTTCTCAAAAACACCGAGCGAGCGGCCGGCGGCCTGCCGGTCCAGGGCGTTCCCAATTTTCTGCGGCCGCTGGTCGGCTGGCTGATGCCCAAGGTCGGGCCACGCGGGCTCGAATTCGCCCGCGCCCGGGTCGAGATGAAGGCGATTTAAACCGTGCTGCATCTGCGCCGCCAGGCGCCGCGCCGGATGCGGACGATGATTCCCCAACACGTCTGGGATCTGGTCGCGCCATACGGTCTGAAACCCGATGACGACGAACGGCCGCACCCGCCGTAGGAGCAGTTTTTGTAAGCCGCAGCCGCGGTTTATAATCAGTCTAACCTCGCCACCAACAGTGGGACTGGCCACCCATCCTCGAACCCGCTAGTTGTCACCCGGCGCGCGAGGGTGGCGGCACGGCTGCTGCTCCAGCGAAACGGCTCTCCTTTCGGCGAGGATGAGCCTCAACGCGCCACTGCAATCATCTGACGCCAGTGGCTCTCCAGCCGCGGCGACACACCGGGAAAGGGTGCCAATGGCCATCACGTCGGACGCCATCGTCGACCAGATGCTGACGAGCATGAAGACCTCCAAACACGGCGACACGCCTTATAAGCATTGGTTCCTGTCGCACTGCCTGCCGGCCGACGCTGTCGACACCATCATGTCGCTGCCGTTCCCGGCGCCGGACCTTGGCGGCGTTTCCGGCAAGCGCGAACTGCATAACGCCACACGCACCTACTTCGACGCCGACAACATGGGCCGCTATCCCGTGTGCAAGGCGTTCAATGATGCCTTCCAGGACAAGCGCCTGGTTTCGAACATCGAAAGCTTCTTCGGCACCAAGCTCGACGGCACCTATCTGCGGGTCGAGTATGCCCAGGACATCGACGGCTTCTGGCTCGAACCGCACAGCGATCTCGGCGTCAAGCTGTTCACGATGCTGCTCTACATGTCGCCCGATGCCAACCACGCCGATCTCGGCACCGACATCTACGATGGCAACAAGAAGCCGATCGCCCGCTCGCCGTTCCAGCAGAATGGCGCGATGGTGTTCGTGCCGGCCGACAACACCTTCCACGGATTCGAGTCGCGCACCATCGAGGGTGTCCGTAAGTCGATCATCATCAACTACGTCACCAACGAGTGGCGGGCGCGCGAACAGCTCGCATTCCCCGACCGGCCGTTGTGAGACTATGCGATCGGACGGCTCGTGTTTGAAGGTTTTGCGTAACGGGAGGAACGACACATGACGCTCACAAGAAATATGCTCGTACTAACAGTGCTTGGGGCGTTTGCCGCCCTCGCGGTCCCGGCCCCGGCCGAAGCCGCCAAGTGCAAGGCGCGGATGGCCGCCAAAGGATCGGGCCAGGGCATTCTCGGCGCCGGCACCATGAACGCCAAGGTCGCCGCGATCACCGCCTTCGAAGCCACGGCCGCCAAGGTCCACGGCAGCCGCTTCGGTAAATTCGACAATGCCGCCGGCGTTGTCTTCGATTGCAAGAGCGGAACATTGAAAGCGACGTGCGTCGTCACTGCCCGGCCTTGCCGCTGACCTCGACTCTGTCGCATCATCGACGTGCAAGCGGGCCGGCTTAGCTGGCCCGCTTCTCGTTTCAGCCAACCCGTTTCGAAGTGGAGACACATTCATGGCCCGCGTTGCCTGGATCGGCCTTGGCGTCATGGGCTTTCCCATGGCCGGGCACCTTGCCGTCGAAGGCGGGCACGACGTCACGGTCTACAATCGCAATGCCGCCAAGGCGGATGCCTGGCTCGCGAAATTCGCTACGGGCCGCAGCGCACCGACACCGGCCGCCGCCGCTGAGGGTGCCGAGTTCGTGTTCGCCTGCGTTGGCAATGACGACGATTTGCGCGCGGTGACACTCGGCAAAGACGGCGTCTTTCGCACCATGACGCCGGGTAGCATCTTCATCGATCACACGACGGCGTCGGCCACTGTCGCGCGCGAACTCGATGCCAAGGCGCGCGCACTCGGGCTGTCATCGATCGACGCCCCAGTCTCTGGCGGACAGTCGGGTGCGGAGAACGGTGCGCTGGCCATCATGTGCGGCGGCGGCGACGCCGCGTTCGCACGCGTCGCCCCAGTGCTGGCGAGCTATTCTCGTCTCGCCCGGCTGATCGGTCCCGCAGGCGCCGGACAGCTGACCAAGATGGTCAATCAGATCGCCATCGCGGGTCTCGTCCAGGGACTTGCCGAGGCGATCTCGTTTGCCGAGAAAAACGGGCTCGATCTCGACGCGGTGATGGACACGATTTCCAAAGGGGCGGCGCAATCCTGGCAGATGGAGAACCGCTGGCGCACCATGCACGACCGTAAATTCGAGTTCGGCTTCGCCATCGACTGGATGCGCAAGGACCTCGCGATGTGCATCTCGCAAGCGCGAGACAGCGGTTGTGCGCTGCCGGTCACCGAACTTGTCGACCGGTTCTATGCGGATGTGCAGGCACTTGGCGGCAGCCGATGGGACACATCGAGCCTTTTGGCGCGGCTCGATACGATCAAGGACCCGGCGTCGTGAAGGTGCAGTGCGGTATCGAATTCCGGGGGGAACGCACTAATTTCAGGCGTCACACTCTCGACATCTGTGCACTATAGTAGAAGCTTCAGGTGGGAGCTGCTCTTCAAGGCCATGTCTGGTGGGGAAGCCAGACAAGACGATTTGAAGGAGGTGCGGAAATGGCTCTACCGACCATCGAGGTCAGCGATCGCAATATCGTGCTGTTGAGCGGATTCGAGAACGCCATCGTGTCCGCGGCGCAGAAATCCAAAGCGACGCCGCGCGTCATCATTCGCGATGAGGAAGACCTGAAGCGCAGTGTCCGGCGCCACCGCGATGCTGTGGCGTTCGGCTACGTCGCCGGCAAGTGGATCGTCGCGGCGTAAGCAGCGCTGGCCAACGACGGCTCCGTTCGTCACAGAGATTATAGCGAATTTCAAAGCCGCCTCGTCCATTTCGGACTGGGCGGCTTTTGCGTACTGGCGAGCAACCGCAAGATGGCCTAAGAGCGCCAATCCACAATCCCGGGCGCACGCACACCCATGATTCGTCTCGACAACATCAGCAAGCAAAACGGCCACCAGATCGTCTTCATCGAAGCCTCCGCAGCCCTCAATAAGGGTGAGAAGATCGGCCTCGTCGGTCCCAACGGGGCCGGCAAGACGACGCTGTTCCGGCTGATCACGGGCCAAGAGCAGCCCGACGAGGGCCAGGTTTCCACCGATCGCGGCATCACCATCGGCTACTTTAGCCAAGACGTCGGTGAGATGAGCGGCCGCAGCGCCGTCGCCGAGGTGATGGATGGCGCGGGCCCAGTCAGTGCGGTCGCCGCCGAGCTGGCCGAGCTGGAAGCCGCGATGGCCGACCCGCAACGCGACAGCGAGATGGACGACATCATCGCCCGCTACGGCGAGGTGCAGGGCCGCTTTGAGGAACTGGGTGGTTATGCGCTCGAGGGCCGGGCGCGCGAAGTACTGGCAGGATTGAGTTTCAGCCCGGACATGATGGACGGCGATGTCGGCGCGCTATCGGGCGGGTGGAAAATGCGCGTCGCACTTGCCCGCATCCTACTCATGCGCCCCGACGCCATGCTGCTCGACGAGCCGAGCAACCATTTGGATCTTGAGAGCCTGATCTGGCTTGAGGACTTCCTCAAGGGCTATGAGGGCGCGCTGATGATGACCTCGCACGACCGCGAGTTCATGGATCGCATTGTCACCAAAATCGTCGAGATCGACGGCGGCACGCTGACGGCGTACGCGGGTGACTACGAATTCTACGTCGCGCAACGCGCGCTCGCCGAAAAGCAGCAGCAGGCCCAGTTCGATCGTCAGCAGGCGATGCTCGCCAAGGAGATGCGATTCATCGAGCGCTTCAAGGCGCGCGCGTCGCACGCCGCCCAGGTCCAGAGCCGCGTCAAGAGCCTCGAAAAGATCGACCGGGTGGAGCCGCCCAAGCGCCGCCAGACCATCGTGTTCGAGTTCCCGCCGACGCCGCGCTCGGGCGAGGACGTGGCCAGCTTGAAGAACGTCCACAAAGGCTATGGCGCGCGCGCCATCTACGAGGGGCTGAATTTCCAGGTGCGCCGCCGGGAGCGCTGGTGCGTGATGGGCATCAACGGGGCCGGCAAGTCGACATTGCTCAAGCTGATCGCGGGTTCGACTGAGCCCGACGAAGGCTCAGTCGCGCTCGGCGCCAGCGTCAAGATGGGCTACTTCGCGCAACACGCCATGGATCTGCTGGACGGCGGAAAGTCAGTCTTCGAGTCCCTGGAGTACCAGTTCCCGCAAGCAGGCATCGGCCCGCTGCGGGCGCTGGCCGGCTGCTTTGGATTTTCCGGCGACGACGTCGAGAAAAAATGCCGGGTGCTGTCGGGTGGCGAGAAAGCGCGGCTGGTCATGGCGCAAATGCTGTTTGATCCGCCGAACTTTCTTGTGCTCGACGAGCCGACCAACCATCTTGATGTGATGACCAAGGAGATGCTGATCACTGCGCTCGCGCGTTACGAAGGCGCGATGCTGTTCGTCTCGCACGACCGGCATTTCCTGGCCGCGCTTTCCAATCGCGTTCTGGAACTGACGCCCGAGGGCGTTCACCAGTATGGCGGCGGCTACACCGAATACGTCGCGCGCACCGGCCACGAGGCGCCGGGGCTGCATCGGTGAGGGAGTGGGATGGTGCGGTGGGGCGGCCGCGGTCGACGATATCGTTAACGGTCAGGCCTTCGAGCGGAAGGCAAAAATCATTCTTCCAAAGTTATCCCCGCGCCGTTCATCTCAGCGATACTCCACTCATCCCGCATCACTCGGGGCGTCTTCGCGAGACGTTGTGTTGATGGATGCGGGATCAGGATCGAGAGGACCTTCTCGCTCGAACGTTGAGCAACCCTCTCGCACGACCTACCAACCCTGCCGCAATGCAGGCACCTCGGGCCACCTTGGTTAAGAGAGTGGGCGGCGATGCCGGGAAAGCCACGGAGGCCCGGAGTAGAATCCTGAAAGCGGGGCGTCTCGACGCCATCGGCGTGTCTTTAACCGGACGCGCCATACTACAATTCGGAAGACCGAGGTGACGACGCGCCCCGCTCCCCGAACTTCTCTCTCATCTCCACGGATCGCAAGATCGCGGGCTGGTCGCGGCGTGGAGGCTTGCTCCGCACCGTAGGTTGGTGCTGAGCGGCAAAGCCGCGAAGCCCAACAACTTTGGAGCCGCATCAAGAAAAGTTGTCGGGCTTCGCAAGTGGGCTCAGCACCGACCTACTAGACACTGCCCTGCTGCCCCTTTACTCACCTGTCGCCGGCAGGACCTTCCACCGCCCCCACCGCGTCGACAACGCCCTCGCCTCCCGCCCGCCGTCCCTCTATGCACCCTTCATGAAACATGACGGTCAATTCGAAATCTTTCTGGTCGCCGCGCCCGGCCTGGAAAAGGTGCTGTGGGCGGAGGCGCGCGAGGCGGGCTTCAAGAGCGCGCAGTTCGTGCCGGGCGGCGTGACCATGAAGGGCGGCTGGCCCGACGTCTGGCGCGCCAATCTCGAGATCCGCGGCGCCGGGCGCGTGCTCGCGCGCTTCGCCGAGTTTCACGCCGAGCGGCTGACCGAACTCGACCATCGCGCCCGCCGGGTACGGTGGGACCGCGTCCTGCGCGACGATGTTCCGGTGCGTGTCGAGGTGTCGTGCAAACACTCGCGCATTTATCACTCGGGTGCGGCAGCGGAGCGGATCGCCAACGCAATCCGGGAAAACTTCGGCGCGCCCGTATCCGACGAAGCGGACGTCCTCATCAAAGCCCGAATCGAAGACAATCTGTGCACCCTCAGCATCGATACCTCGGGCGGCCTGCTGCACAAGCGCGGCCACAAGGAGGCTGTCGCCAAGGCGCCGATGCGCGAGACGATGGCCGCGCTGTTCCTGCGCCAATGCGGCTATAACGGCCACGAACCGGTGCTCGATCCGATGTGCGGGTCGGGCACATTCGTCATCGAGGCGGCGGAAATCGCGGCCCGGTTGAAGCCGGGACGCGCGCGGGCCTTCGCGTTCGAACAGCTTGCGACCTTTGATGCACCGGCGTGGCAAGAGATGCGAGAGGCCGGCGCAGCCGCAACAATTGCGCCCGCACTCCGCTTCACCGGCAGCGATCGCGACGGGGGCGCCATAACGATGAGCCGTGCCAATGCCGCGCGGGCCGGCGTCGCGGAGTGCACGGAGTTCCGCAAGCTTGAGATCAGCGACCTCGCAGCCCCCGAAGGACCGCCGGGTCTGGTAATCGTCAACCCGCCTTATGGCGACCGGATCGGCGACAAGAAACGTCTCGCCGCGCTCTACCGGTCTCTCGGCCAATCGCTGCTCACGCGCTTTTCAGGCTGGCGTGTCGGCCTCATCACCACCCACGCCTCGCTCGCGCACGCGACCGGACTGCCATTCGCTCCGCCAACCGCTCCCGTCCCGCACGGCGGATTGCGCGTGCAGCTGTTTCAAACGGCGGCGCTGACGTGAGGGAGTTAGAGCATTTTCCGACGAAGTGGCCACCGGTTCGTCGCAGAAAATGCGACAAAACAATAATCTAGAGCGCAGATCCGATTCCATCGGATCGCAATGCGCTCTAGCAGCGAACAACTTACAAGGTGACGGCAATAAGCCCGCTCAAACCGCGAGCACCGACTTGATCTGCTCTTCGTATTGCTTCACCGCTTCGAGCGCGCGGGCTTTCATCACCGGGTCGGCATCCGACGAGGCCGCGAAGCCCTCGATTGCGTCGCGTGCGCTGGTCATGATCCGGGTCGCCGCGCCTTGCGGGTTCAGCTCCCGCTTGCAGATCGACTGCAGCAATTGCGTGAGAATGACGCCGGTGGCGAGCGCCATTCCATTCAATTCGGCGTTCTCATGCTTCAGTTGCGCAATCGCTTCGTTTACGTCTTTGGTATCGGCCATTCTCTGGTCCCCTGGGCATCACGATTCGGAGTTCGTTGCTAACGCCAAGGCCGGGAGGGTGCAAGCGTGGCCGTGACGCGCGCCCGTCCCGCAAGCCTTCCGCATGACTTCGCCCTTCGGCCATGCTAATGGAGCCCCAGTTATCGGGGTGGCTTGGGTTGGGGACGCGCAGGACCTGCGCGAAGAGCCGATGCCGGACGTAGAAAGATCTTTTTTTGCGAGACTGGTGAGAAATCCGATCGCCATTATCGGCGGCATCGGCAGCATTCTCGTCGTGCTCGCCAATGCCGGGCCGGCCGTCGACGGCGTCGAAAACCTGTGGCACCGCTGGACACGGCAAAGCGCGCATCTCGAGACAAATTGGCAAGGCACCTGGAAGTCGCGCGACGGCTTCAACTTCGCCTTCGCGATGCAGCTCGATGTCCAAGCCGATGCGACCGCCCAAGGCACGATCCGGTGGGAAATGCTGGCGACGCCGAAAGAGTCGTTCTTGGCAAACCGCGTCGGGGACATCGCAACCGAGTATGTGTCGGGCACCTTCGACAAAGCCGAAAACGTCGCGACGGTCTCAGGCTACAAGGTTTCCGACCCGACGCTGCTGGCGCTCGACTCCTACAAATTCCAGATCAAGAGCGACAAGACCTCATTCGTCGGCATGTCGGCCCACCGCGGCGAATGGGAAGCTGAAGCCAGCGGCACCGTCATCGTGACGGAAAAGCGCTGACCGCGGCGGCCGTTGCGGAGCGATGCTGCGCATCGACGCCTGAATTAATTTCTGAAGGAAGCCGGCCGCCTTATCCTGACGCCTTGATCACCGTTTTGCGCTTGGGCAACTCGCTGCCGCACTTTTCCATCGCCGGCGCGGTGGTCGACCAGCGGTTCTTGGTGACGACCACAACGTAACGACGGCATTCAGGCCCCGCTCCCTTTACGAAGTGCACCTCGAATAGCGCGAGAGCCTCGCCCGCCACGCGCGGCCACTTGTAAACTTCGGCATCGGCCGTCTCGGCTAGCGCGGTCTTGATCGCCTTGCTGGCATTGCGATAGTCGGCCGCCGTCAGACGCGCGAGCAAGGAGCGGGAGATATCCGGATGAAGACCGGCGGCCAGCGCGCGCTTCTGATTGGGATCGGACGGATCGGGTTTGGGCTTGGGCAGCGGCACGGGCTTGTCGTCTATAGGCTGAGGCTCAGGGGTGGCGGCCGCGGCCTTCTCAGGCGGCGGCGACGGCGCCGCTTCACCGGCCGTCGCACCGGGAGCAACTTGCACATCACGGGTATCAGCGGGAAGTGGCGGCGGCTCGGCATGCGCTTCGGCGACCGGTGCGGGTGTCGGAGCGGCGGCTTCGGCCGGCATCGGAGCGCGGTGCTCCGCCAAAGACTTCGCAGTTGTTACGAGTGCTTGCCACTCCGCCGGATATGTCGTGGCAGCCCAAGCGCCGCCCAGTCCAACGGCAAGGACAAGCGCGGTCATGCGCAGGATACTACCGCGCGAATTTGCGCGCGGCGCACAGAACCGCTCGCCTGAGACCAACGCCTGCGAGGCGTAATCCTCATTGGATGCGTAATCAGAATGGGAAATATGAGAACGGCGGGACATGACGCAACCTCAGTGCCGATTGTCAAACCAGGGTCCCGCGCCCGGTGATTCAGCCCCAGACTCCTGGCAAAAAAATGGCCAACGGCGCGGCCTGTCCCATCACCTCCGGCCATTTGTGCTGCGGCCACTTGTTATTGCCAGTAGGATAACCCACCTCAGTGAGCTGTTTCGTGGAGTTGAACGACGATGGGCATTGAGTTTGAACCGGGTCAGGTGTGGCGCATCAAAGCGCGGCCGCAGGACGGCGACGCGCATCTGGCGATCCTGGCGGTCACCGATCACGAGGCGTTGGGCCAAGTGTGCTCGATTGCAGTCACCAACGTGTGCCTGCGCAATCCGCATGTGCCCGGCGGCGTGCAGGAAATGCTGCCGCACGCTCCGGTGACGGCAGCGATGGTCGAAGCGGCGGTCGGCGAAATGGTCGCCGAAGACGGCCCGACGGCCGACGACCCGGATTTCGAGGGTCCGTTTCAGGAGTGGCTCGAGCCATTCGAAAAGGGTGAAGCCGGCGTCTTCACGATTCCGATCACCGACATTCTCGACCTCATCGAAAAGTCGGTGAGCCCGGCGAACTGAGGGACAAATGAAAAACGGCGCGGGAGCGATCCCGCGCCGAACTTATGCCCGCGAACGGCAACGGCCGTATACTCAGCTCATGAACTTCGACTTGATGAAGCCGAGAACCAACGCGCCCAAGCCGCCGCTGATGCCGCCCGACGCGAAGGCTGAGATAATTGTCCCGATATCGAGACCCGCACCTGCGGTCGCAGCACCGAGGCCAAGCAGCGGCCCAAGTACCGAACCACCGGCCGCACCGGTCAACGCGCCGGCAATGGTATTGCCGAGACCGCCGAGGCTGGTGCCTTTTGAAAGAGCGCCGACGGCGTTGCCGCCGAGCGCACCACTGGCAGCCTGTATCAGTAGTGTCATAGGATCCATAGCAAGTCCTCCCCTATCGGACAGAAGCGCCGACAGAGCGAGTCTCTATCGAAATTCACCTGCGAAGTCATCGTTAAACGGAGCAATTGGCAGTCCCCAGCAGCTATGGCGCGCCGGCTGGGTTCAGCGAACTTGCGTAGAATCAGACTTAGGCGCCGGCCGGTGCCTTGCCGCTCGCGACAGCGCCGAGGTTGGCAAGACCTTTGTCGAACATGTCGCCGACCATCTTGTCGGCCTGGAAGAGCACACAGAAAATGCGCTGCACGAACGGGCGCTCTCCCGTCATCGACCACGTGACCTTGGTGCCGCCGCTATCGGGGGAAAGCGAAAGCTCGGCATCGCTGACACCTTCCATCGGCGCTTTGAAGTCGAGCTTATACTTGACGCTTTTCGCCGGCACGCTTTCCGTGATCGTCAACTTGCCCTCGCCAACCTCGCTATTACCAGCCCATGCGAATGACGATCCAACACCTGCCGCTGGCCCCTCATACGTCATCTTGGCGTTTGGATCGATCTTGGCCCACGGCGACCACGACTCCCACTTTTTCAGTTCATTGATGTTGGCGAAAATCGCATCAGGTGACGCGGGTAGCGTCGCCGAGCGCGTCACGGTGCCGACTGGCGGCAACATCGCAACATAGCCGAGGAACGCGACGACGACGAGCGTCACAAGCCAGAGCAATTTCGAAAGCATGGCCAACCTCCTCTACGGATCAGAAACGCGCTCGGACATCATTAGCGGCGCGGTGTGTCATCTTCGCGGTCCTGCCGTTCGCGGGGCTGCGTAGACCGCTTCTGCGCTGCGCGGCGCTGCTCGGGATCTGGGTAATTCGAGCCGCTGAGTGCGCCCCAGCGATCGAGCAGCTCCACTTGGAAATCGTCGAGCGGATAACCGGCGCGCGCGGCGGCGCGTGCATTCTCGACCTCGAATAGCGTATCCGCCACTGCGGCGGACGACAGCAGCGTGACACTCGCGAAAATCACGCCCGCCAATTTCCTATCGATCGACATTACCCGTCTCCTGGTCGCCGGATTTGAT
>JANORU010000106.1:0-6162 GCA_031415475.1 Hyphomicrobium sp. | reverse complement strand
CATGAGACCGACGGCCTGCCAGAACTTATCCGGCTCGGACGCGCGAACGATGGTTTCGCTCACCCGCCGCGCCTCGGCGCCATAGGAATAATTGATCTCGCCTGATCTGAGCGATGTCAGCAGCACAATCGCGCCGAGATACGCAGCAACCGCACCGAGGCCAACGAGCCCTATCGGGATGACGATCCTGGCGAACGGCATGGCGTCACAACTTCCTTATGTTAGGCGACGCACGCCGCCGGCCGCACGAGCACGCCACCGGTAAGCGGCGCGGCAACGCCTGTCGTGCCGGGAAATGTGATCGGCAAACCCTTGAGCGAGCGGATGGCGAGATAGGCCCATGCCTCGGCTTCAATGGCATCGCCATCGAGACCGACGGCCTCGGCCGGAACAACGGCGTTCTCAACCAGACCGGCGATGGCGCTCATCAGGGTCTTGTTCTTGCGCCCGCCGCCGCAGACGATCCACAGCTCAGGCTGTTCGGCGACGTGCTCGCGCGCTTTGCCAATGGCCGCGGCTGTGAATTGGGTCAACGTCGCCGCGCCGTCTTCGACCGTCATCCAGTCGACGATGTCCCAGGCGAAACTGTTGCGGTCGAGTGATTTTGGCGGCGGCCTGGCGAAGAACGATTGGCTGAGGCAGAAACGAACCACATCCTCGTTGATCGTCCCGCTCGCCGCCACGCGTCCGTCTTCGTCGTAGGCGACGCCCGCACGTTTGCGCATCCAATCGTCGATCAGCGCGTTTCCAGGCCCGGTATCGAAGGCGATCAATGCGCCGTCGCGGCCAATCCAGGTGATATTGGCGACGCCGCCGATGTTGACGATGGCGAGCGGCCGCTCGCCGCGCGCCGACATCAGCGCGCGATGATAGACCGGCACCAGAGGAGCGCCTTGGCCGCCAGCCGCCACGTCGTCCGCACGCAGGTCGAAAACAACCGGCAGGGCCGTCAGTTCGGCGAGCAGCGGACCATCGCCGAGCTGCATGGTCAGGCCGATCTCGGGGCGATGAATGACCGTCTGGCCGTGAAAGCCGATGACATCGATACTGGCGCGCGGAACCGCCGTTTTGCGCAAGTAGGCCGCCGCCGCCGCCGCATGCAGTTCGGTCAGTTCGCGCTCGATCACCGGCAGTACGCCCGGCCGTTCAATCCGGCTCTGGCAGCCGCGGGCGAGCGCCATGGCCTCGGCGATCCGGCCGCGCTGTTCGGAGTTGTACGGGAATGTCAGCGCCGGACCGCGCACCACTTGGCTCTCGCCGTCGGAATCGAGCATGGCGACGGAAATTCCGTCCATCGAGGTGCCGCTCATGAGGCCCAAAGCGCGCATTCGCACATCTCCCTACCGTGGTGTGGCTTGCCCCACGCGCATTACCTATGCAATTAGCCGGACGACCCTAACCCGGAGCCTCACAGCTCCCAACCCCCAATCCGTGCAATGACATCTCCGAAAAGCGACTTTCTGAGGATTCTGACCGAGCGCGGTTTCATCCATCAGTGCTCCGACATCGACGGCCTCGATGCGCTGGCCAAGGACGGCAAGGTCGTCGCCTACGTTGGCTACGATTGCACGGCGCCATCGCTGCATGTCGGCTCGTTGCTGTCGATCATGATGCTGCACTGGCTACAGAAGTCAGGTGCGGGAAAACCGATCGTACTGATGGGCAGCGGCACCACCCAGGTCGGCGACCCGTCCGGCAAGGACGAAACGCGCCAGTTGCGAACCGTCGATGAAATCGAAGCCAATAAGATGGGCATGAAGCAGGTGTTCGCCCGGCTGGTCGATTTCGGCAGCGGGCAAACCGACGCCACCATGGTTGATAACGCCGATTGGCTGGCGCCCCTCAACTACATCCAATTTCTGCGCGATGTCGGCCGCCACTTCTCAGTCAATCGCATGCTGACCATGGATTCAGCCAAGATGCGGCTTGAGCGCGAGCAGGAACTGTCGTTCATCGAATTCAACTACATGCTGTTGCAGGCCTATGATTTCGTCGAACTCGCCCGCCGCCACGGCTGCAATACGCAGATGGGTGGCTCGGATCTGTGGGGCAACATCGTCACCGGCATCGATCTCGGACGCCGAATGGGGATCACTCATTCACTCTATGCGTTGACCTGCCCGCTGCTCACCACCGCGTCGGGCGCCAAGATGGGCAAGACCGCCGCCGGTGCCATCTGGCTCAACGAGGCGCAGCTCTCGGCCTATGACTATTGGCAATACTGGCGCAACACAGAGGACGCCGATGTGGCGCGCTTCCTGAAGCTTTTCACCACCCTGCCAATGACCGAAATAGCCAGCCTCGCAGCACTTGGCGGTGCCGAGATCAACGAAGCCAAGAAAGTGCTGGCGACCGAGGCGACCGCGCTCATTCACGGCCGCGACAAAGCCGAGGCCGCGTCCGAAACGGCGCGCAAGACGTTCGAAGACGGATCAACCGCCGCCGATCTGCCGTCAGTCGAGATCGCAAACAGTGAGCTGGCCGCCGGCATCGGCGTTCTGGCGGCGTTCGTTCACACCGGGCTTGTCAAATCGAACGGCGAAGCCCGCCGCCAAGTTCAAGGTGGCGGTTTGCGGGTCAACGATGCTGCAGTAACCGACGAAAAGGTCGTGCTGACTGCGCGCGATCTGACGAGCGACGGCTTTATCAAGCTCTCGCTCGGCAAGAAGCGCCACGTCCTTTTGAAACCGGTATAGAGCAACAGGGCGGCTCAGTTGCCGCCGGGGCTCGATGGAACTACGGTCGTTGTCGACCAACCGTCGATGGTCGGGGCTTCACCTGCGCTGGCTTTGTCGCCGCGTTGCGGTGCGCCGCCACTGACGTCCGATCCCGACGCCCTCACCCTCTGTTCCACCGGCACGGCCGTTGCCTTCGGCAGGCGCGCCTGCACTTTGGGGTCCGGGTTGGTCATCTGGAAGATTTCCCGGAAGATACCGGGCGCCACCATCGACAGCGGGTTGACGACAACCTGCGGATTGGCCATCGGGCCTTGGATGGCAAACGTAATACCGAAGATACCCTCGCCGCGAGGACCGGACAAAATCTGACCGAGCACCGGTATGCCGCCGAGCGCATTGTTCAATCCCTGCAGGGGCACATACGTCCCGCCGAGATTGACGCGCTGCGCGCCATAGTCGAGCCGGCCGCGCATGGTGGCACCCAGCACCGGGCCGTTGATGAAGCTGTCCTCGATCACGAATTGCCCGTAGCCGACCGAGAACGGCACCTTCATGCGGTCGAACTCCAGGACTTCGCGGATCACCTTGCGACTGCCCGGATTGCCGGCGCTAATGGCCGGGCTACCGCCGGCATCAACGCCGGAGACCACTTCGGCAACCACAGGATCGCCCAAGATCTTGAATTGATCGACCCATAAGACGCCGGTCTTTTCAGCCGGGCCTTTGCCGTCGAGATCGACTTCGACCCGCACCCGGCCGCCCTGAATGTTGGGATAGAAGCCAATCATCCTCAGGGCCTGACCGGCATCGGTCGAATCTGCAAAAATCCGCCGCTTGCCGTCGCGGCCAACCTGGAGCTCCGCGGCCGCAGGCTCGCCGCCGTCGAGAGTGCCGCGCGCATCGAGCGCCGTGAGCTGGTCGGCTGACCGCGACATCTTGAGTTTTAGGCCGCGCATCGAGACATCGGAATGGCCGAGCACGTTGCCGATTTCGGCCGACAGATTGAGGGCCGATTGCGATTTCGCAGACTTGGAGGATGCGCCGGAATCGCTCAGTGAAAACAGCGAGCGGAAGAAGTCCTTGCCGTCGAAGGTGGTGCCTTTGGCTTTCACATCCCAGACGTTTTTGCTGTTTCTCGCGCCCTGAATCTCTAGACGGCTGACGACATTCATCGAGAATTCTGGGAAGTAGAAATCCGTCACCTTGTTGTCCGGCGACAGGGCGATCCATCCCTCGATCGCGATCGTGTCGCCCGAGATTTTGAAGTTCTGCAGTTCGGTCTTCTGCGCCTTGCCGCTTGCGATATCGAACGTCAGCGTGGCCGGCCGGCCGGCTGGCTTCTTCCAGGCCAGTTCGTCGATGATCAGTTCGGCTTGCGTCAGGTCGGCTTTGACTTTTGTGACCGGCGCGCCGCCGACACCATCGGCAAACATGATTTCGACCGGCACCTCACCTTGAACATAGTCGTTGATGTCGATGCCAAGTTGCCGGCGGTCCGAGTTGTCGAGCCGCGCAGTCAGAACCGGTTGCGGCAGCGCAGGGACCGCTTCATCGAAGCCTTTCCGCCAGTTGAGCTTCGCCAAAACGCCATTCAGTATCAGCTCGCCCTTGGCGGTCGCTTGCTGGTCCTGAACTTCAAGATCAATGGCGCCACTTTGCACTTGGACGAGGCCACTCTTCTTGCGCGATTTGATATCCGTGATGCGCGCCTTGCTTTCGACCTTGACCGATGTTCGCGGCACGTGCGGCGCGAGCGGGAACGAGGCTTTGAACTGGCCGTCGAATTTTCCATCGAAAGACTCAGCCGGGAAATCCAGCTTCACGTCGTTCGCCAGCAGCGGTGATGCCTTGATCGTCTGGACCACCGGCTCGAGTGGTGCGATTGCGCGAAACGTGACAACGGCCTCTGTCACTGGATCGGACAGTCTGGTCGCAACGAAGCGTCCGCCTTTGAGCGGCACGCGGTCTTTTTCGCTCGCCAGAATGACCGCGTCGGGCACGGTGATATCGAGGTCACCGTTCTCGACTTTGACAAGCGCGTGGGGCACCGAAACCGGGGGAGCTTGGGTTAGAGGCTTGCCCGTGACGTCCCGGCCCTCGACAGTCAGCAGAAATCTCTCGCGCTTGCCATCGGGACGCGGCGGCTGATTGGCAGCGAAGACTCCGGTATCGAACTTCAGGCTGAAGTTTTCCGCCGTGCCGGTTGTGACGTGCTCGCCGATCCAGGTGCGCGCCGGACTGGTAATCATGCGCGGCCACAACAGTTTGACGGCGTCAAGCGAGGCAGGTGACGCCGCACCTTCGAGCCGCATGCCTGAAACGGTGTCGTCGCCACCCCGGACCTCGCCTCTGAAGGCAGCGGTTGCGCCGGCGGCGGTGACTTTTCCTTCATCGAGCACCACTCGCTGGCCGCCCGCACCGATTGAACCGCTTGCTTTGAACATGTCGAGTTTGGCGGTGACATTCGCGAATTCTTCGGCCACCAGAACGCCGTCGGTGCTTTCGATTGAATAGCGCCAGTCTGACTGCGAATTTCCCGGCTCCGCGCGGCGCATCGCGCCGATCAATGTCATTTGCGTGCCGCCCCACTTGAAGGTCGAGGGCGACAGCGTCAGGTGCTCGCTTGCCGCGTCGTACGTCAAATGCATCAGTCCGGCGTCGAGTAGAACGGGGACTTTGGTTTCACTCGTGACGGCCGGGCCGTCAATCAGGCCGCGACCGAACTCAATGGCGAGCGCCGCGGTGGTCAGATCGCCTTCGGTCGAGAGTTCGATCGAGGAATCGCCCGCGATCGGCATGTCGAGCAATTTGAGAAGCGACAGTTCCGGTATGGCGCGGCCAAGTGAACTCGGCACCAGATCGCGCACCGAAGCCTTGAGACTGATTTTGTTTGTCTTGTCGGAATCCTCGGTGCGGAACGACAGCGCCCACGGCCCGCGATCTGACTCAATGGTCGCCGAGCCGGCAATCACGCTGCGACGGCGCGCGTGATCGAGGTCGATGGCGACCTCCGGAACTTTCCATTGCAAATTCTGGCCGGCGTAGTCGAGCGCCAGCGTGGCGTTTCGCAAGCCAATCTGTTCCAGCGAGGCCGACGCGTCGAGGCCCTGCCGCGCCCGAGCCGTGTACTGGGCGAGCGCACGCGCCAAATCGATTTGTTTGAACGGTGCTGCCCCATTCACCGGCCCATCGCCGCCTGCCCCGTCCGGGCTCCCGGGCTTGACCGGCAGAAGTGGCGGCGGGGAGTCCGTCGCTTGGAGCGTTTCAATTGCTTCCGAGTTATCCTGGAAGCGGAGCGTAAACCCGGTTGCTTCCGAGTAATTGAGCGATAGTCGCGGTTCGATCAGTTCGACCCGCCGCGGCACAAGACGCAGCGAAGTAAAACTCGCTCCGCTGAGTTCGACGGCCGCGACCGGGGCGGAGGCGACAGTGCTGCCGTCGTTGTCGAGCAGCCGCAAGTTGATCAATCGGAATTCGATGCCGC
>JANORU010000105.1:0-3808 GCA_031415475.1 Hyphomicrobium sp. | reverse complement strand
CGGCGCGGGCACCGCCGCCGGTTGGCGAAACAGAGGCTCGAAGCGCGCCTCGGGCGATGCCGTTGTAGCGGCCAAAACGTCTTGCCGTGACCCACCCTTGAGATGCTCATCAAAGAAGGCAAGTGACACCGTGCTCACGATACGCTGGACGCGCGCCACCGGCAGCCGACCCGGTGCCCTTCCAGACTGTGTCAGGAGCGGATAGTCCGAGTAATCCAGATGCTCGGAACCTGGAATGGTCAGCACGTGCCAGTCTGCCCGCGAGCGCGCCTGCGCTTGCAGGATGTTTTCGCGCTGACGCTGAATGGAGGCGCTCACGAAGTCCGCGTACTTGGGCGGGGCGCCGGCAATATCCTGCGCGAAGTCGTGATGAATGAAAAGTACCGGCGCGTCGGCACCCGTCTCGATGACGCGGCCGAGCATTGTACCATCGAGGTTTATCGCCGCCTTGACGCGAGGGTCGCGCGCCATGTCCAGAGCAACCGCACCGCCAAGGGATGTACCGAAGACGCCCAATCTCTGCACATCCGCGTGTCCGCGCAGGAAATCAAGGCGGCCAGCCTGCACGTGCGTCGCCAGAAACGCTACATCCGCAGACCAGATGCCGACCAACTGACCGAGATAAGCTTCAAAGCTCCTCGTATCGGCCACGGGGTCATCACTACCACTGGGCGGCAGCAGCGCGTCGGCGCGGTAAGGTGTCCCGTCGAGAAAGCGCACCGTGGCGCTGCCGGGGCCGAAATGCTCGGCCGCCAGGACCACATAACCCCGGCTCACGAGTTGTTCGACGGCGAACGTCGCATTTTGTCGATTGGCACCGAAGCCGTGTACGTAGATGAGCACCGGAAACTCTTCGGTCCCATCGGCGACTGGTGCACCTTGCGTGGCGTTCGTCTTGATGACGCTGCCGAGCGCGGCTTCGATTGAATTGCCGTGCTCGCCGGGGCGCGGCAAGTAGGGTGCCTCGCCGTCCGATGCATTCGTGGGGTACCAGACCTGAACTGTCAGCTGGCGCCTGTCACCCTCATCACGCGTGAACGGGTCGGACCGAGATGTATCGACCAGATCAAACTCGCGCACGCCTACATTGTATGGGCCTTCTGGCGGTGGAAATGGTCGCTCCGGCGCCGCACTGGCGCACCCGACAAGGCTCGCCGTAGCCAGAATCGACGCGAAAAAAACTGCGACAATGAAAAATCGATGCTTCATGGCATGAGCGCCCTGTCTGCTGATTGCGTTACCAGTTGCGCGAGAGGGTGATCCCGATCGTACGGGGCCGCTCCACATACTGCGCCGCCGGCGAGAAGAAGGATGGCAAGGCGAATGCGACGCCGCGCTCGTCACCAATGTTCCGCGCAAACAGGCTGACATCGACCTCGCCGAGATCAAGCGTCAATCTCGCATCGAACACGTGGTAGTCGCCCTGCGTAAAACCCGGGGCACCAAGAATGCTCGGCGCTTCGGAGATGTAGCGGTGGCTCAAGAGCAGCGTTGGTGCCAACGGAAGGACGTACAAGCTGACGGCCAGATCGTTTGAAATCTTCCACTCCGAGGCGCCCGGCAGCACCGAACCTGCCGGAATGTCGTCAATCGCTTCCGTCAGGCTGGCGTCGAGATATGTCACAGCGCTTGACCAAGTCGCCGAAGGCGTGAGCTTGGCGCGCACCGACAAATCGACGCCCTGACTGACCGCAGCACTACCATTGTCAGTGTACTGATTTCCGCTCGGCGTGAACCGCGTGATCTGAATGTCCGTCCAGTCAATGTAGAAGAGGTTCAGATCGATCCTCAGACGTGAATCGAGCCAATCGGTCCGGACGCCGATTTCGTGGTTGACCAATGAATCTGAGCCAAAGGAGTTCGGCACATCAAAACCCGCTTCATCGCTGAAGAGATTCGGTCCGCCGAACCGGAAGCCGCGCGAGATCAAGCCGTAAACAAGGAAATCCTCCGAAGGGGCATAGCTCAGCGATATCTTTGGGGAGAAGCCCTCTTCGCTTGCGGTTCCGTTCTGGCTTGTGCTGACTTCGGAGGCGGCGAAGAAATTGAGGAAGCCGGTATTTGTCGAGCGACTCTCCGACTCGACCCAGAACGCGCGCCCGCCAAGCGTCAGCGATAGCGAATCAGTAAGCTGAATGCCGCCCTCGCCGAACACGGCGGTTTCCCTTCCCTCGAACACCAGGTCAAAGGTGTTGAGCACCCTGCCCTCGCGCGTGAGCAGCGCGCCGAAGCCGGGTCCCTCGCCAAGCGATTCAAAGAATGCCTCGACTGAATCGTCTGCATTCGGCGCCGACAGAACGCCATTGGAAGTCACTGTCGTGTCGTCATGCATGACACCTACAACGTAGTCGAAGGCTTCCCCCGACCGCGATGCGAAGCGCAATTCCAGACCATAGCCGGAGCTATCCTGATCCTGGTCATTCGTCACGGTTGGCGTCCCCGGCCCGAATATTCCCTGAAATCCTGGAGTGCTATCGGTGTGCAGTGTTCTCATTTTCTGATGGCGATTGACGATTCCGGTGAACGTTCCGAGATCAAAGTCGTGATCGAGCCGCAGGCTGTTGATGATGACCCGATTGTCGATCGCTTCGAGAAAAGCGCTGGAGTGTGCGAAATCGCCGAACGCGCCGGGCTCCGTGCCGCTGCGATCGCCGCTCTCGCCCCATTGCGTTAGCCCGAGATAGCTCAGCCTGGCCTGATCGTTCAGCTCAGCCGTCAGTAGCAAGCGACCACCGTAGGTATCATAGGAGTTCGTGTCCTGTTCGCCGACGCCGACATTGTCGATAAACCCGGGGTCGCGACGCGAAATAAGAACTAGCCGAGCGCCGAGGCGATCCTGTAAAATTGGTGCATTCACCATGGCCTTGAGAGATCCGCCCAGCTCGTCGGACTGGGACAGGCCCTCGACGCTTGCGTCCACCTTTGCGGAAAACGCGGTAAGGTCGGGCTCGGTAGCACGATAATTTACGACACCGCCCAGCGCACCCGATCCGAACAAGGTGCCTTGGGGCCCGCGGAGCACCGTGATGTCGCCGACGTCGAAATTGTCGATATCAGGAACCAGAATCGAGATTGTCGGGTCGGTCAGTGGCACGTCATTGATGTAGTAGCCGGTCGCCTCCTGGCCGATGCTGTTGCCGGTTGAACCCGAGGAGATTCCACGCAGCGTTACGCTGGTGAAGCCAGGTTCGAATGTGTTCAGAACGGCTCCGGGAGTAATTGCGATCGCGTCCCCCAGACCTCTGGCACCACGCTCCGAAAGCTGCCCGCCGGTTAGCGCTGTTACAGATCCCGGGATCTCGCGCGCGTCCATTTCGCGCTTGGTAGCGGTGACGACAACGACGTCGCTGGCGTCAGTCTCGGTGTCCTGGACGTCCTGAGCAAATGTCGGGCCGGCAAGAGCTACAGTTGCGAGAGCCGTAGATCCCAGAACGGATTGAAGGCGAGAAAGCAGAAGTGACGACTGCGACATCATTGTCTCCCATCGCGCCACCGCGTCCAGCGCTATTATTTGCGCGGCGAGCTTGGCGACGATGCTTACTGACGCAGCTGCATGGAGATTGCATGGAGGGATGATCGACGACCGATGAGCCCTGCGGTTTCAGGACCTTCATCTCAAACGGGAGGCCAGGTAGTTATGGAAAATCGCAAGCGGTTGCTCGAGATGGGACAGGGGCCCGCTCATGGAGAACCGACTCATGAGCCCCTGTTGCACTGCCTTGCACAACGGGATGTCCTCGCGGTGAACGAAGTCAACACTTTGCGTCGCTGTTGCGATAGCCGCTTCGTTGCCGGCATCTTCTTGAGG
>JANORU010000104.1:0-3229 GCA_031415475.1 Hyphomicrobium sp. | reverse complement strand
AAGCGCCGATGGATGGCGCGCAGAAGTTGGCGCTCGAAGGCTTTGTAGTCGAGGCCGATGGCGGTCTTGAATGGACTGATCAAGTCTCCAATCACATATTCGGGAGCGTCGTGTAGAAGCGCTGCCAGCTTGTCGGGTCGTGTCCAGCGCGGATTCAAATCCGCGGCGATCGCCTCAACCACTAAGACATGTTGCGCAACCGAGAACGCGTGTGCGCCAACCGTTTGCCCGTTCCAACGCGCCACGCGGGCCAGTCCGTGAGCAATGTCCTCGATCTCGATGTCATCCGGCGAGGGATCGAGCAGATCAAGCCGGCGGCCGGACAGCATGCGCTGCCACGCTCTGGTGGGCAGCTCGTTGCGTTCACTCATCGGCCCGGCACCTTCATCGCGAGTTGCAGTTTTCCGCAAGGCGCATGGCGCGGGCACGAGACGAGGTGATCATTGACCATGCCCGACGACTGCATGAAGGCGTAGACGGTGGTTGGGCCGACGAAGCGGAAGCCCTCCCGCTTCAGCGCCTTGGACAACTGCCGCGACACGTCTGTCTCACTCGGTACGTGTTTGAACGTCTCCAATCGGCTCTGGTGCGGCTGGCCGTCGACGTGGCTCCAGATGAAGTGCGAGAACGGCATGCGTTTCGACAGTGCGATAAAGGCTTTGGCATTGTCGATTGTGGATTCGATTTTCAATCGGTTGCGGACGATGCCGGCGTCGGCCATTAGCCGCTCGATGTCGCGGGCGCCATAGCGTCGAATTCGCTCGGCATCGAAATCATGGAAAGCACGGCGAAAATTGTCGCGCTTCTTGAGGATGGTCAACCACGAGAGGCCGGCTTGAAAGCCTTCGAGCACGAGCTTTTCAAACAGCCGCCGGTCATCGGTCAGCGGCACGCCCCACTCCTCGTCGTGATATCGCGCGTACTCAGGATCATCGATCCCAGGCCACGGGCAGCGGGCGAGTGGTGTCTTGGTCATGAGAACGCCGGTGCATTCGGGCGGGCGGCAGCGGCGGCGCGATAGTCCGCAAGCGCTCGGGCATCGACCGTGATCGCAGCTTCGCCTGATCGCAGTGCGATGCCCTTGTCGTCCGCTTCCGCCGCGCGATCAAGCCGGAGAAGTGCCAGTGCGCGCCGGCCATCGACCGTTCCAACCCGGCCGATGCTGACGTCGCCAAGCATGACGTCGGCGCCGGTGGCGAGATCGCTCGATCCTTCGACCCGCACTACGCGTTTGCGCACCACAGCCTTGTTTTGCATGCGCGAAACGACTTCCTGGCCGACGTAGCAGCCCTTAGTAAACGACACGCCATGGAGGAGATCGAAGTTCGCTTCGTGCGGATAGGTGTCGCCGAACGCGTAATCCTTGCCGCCCTCCGGCACGCCAAGTGCGACGCGATACGCATGGTACTCGGTAGCATCAGCTTTGGAGCCGTTGGTGGCGGAGGCAATATCGGTCGCGAATTTGGCGTCCGCTAGAATGCGCAGTCCCAAGTCTGGATGCCGCGGATCGCGGAAGGCGACTGTGTCTCTGGTTTCGCCGGATGAGCACGCGTAGGACCCCCAAACGGCAAGAACCTTGTACTGGTCTGAAGCGTCGGTGATGGCAACGTCGGCACGCAGCTTGTACATCGTCAGCCGCTTGATCAGATCTGCAATCCGATCGCGAGCCACATCCAGAACGTAGCCGTCAGGCAGGCGTGCGACGAGGAAATCGAACAGGATTTTGCCCTGGGGCGAGAGCAGGCCGGCATGCACGGCGGTCCGGTCGTCCTTCAATTCGATTGAATTGGTGATCAGCCCCGCGAGCAGCTTTTCTGCGTCGGGGCCACGCAGCCATACGACACCACGGTCGTCGAGCGCGGCGGTCTTTTCCTTGAATTCGCGTGTCGGCATGGATTGCATCGGCCTTGCAGGTTAGGTATGCGGGGCTTAATGGGCTAGCAGGCAAGGATACGAGGAATGCCGGAAACCGTCGATCTTCTCGTCAAGGGCGGCACGATCGTCAATCAAGACGGCGAGGGGGCGCGCGATATCGCCATTGCCAGTGGCCGGATCGTGGCGATAGGCCAGCTTGGCAACGTTCGCGCCGCCGAAGTGCTCGACGCCAAGGGGCTCCACGTCCTCCCCGGGGTCATCGACAGCCAGGTTCATTTCCGCGAGCCGGGCCTCACCCACAAGGAAGACCTCGAAACCGGCAGCCGCGGCGCGGTGGCTGGCGGCGTCACGGCCGACTTTGAAATGCCCAACACCAAGCCGCTGACCACGACTGCGGACCGGCTGGCCGAAAAGGTCCGCCTGGCACGCCATCGCATGTTCTGCGACTTCGCCTTTTTCGCCGGCGGCTCGCGCGACAACATCGCCGACATTCCCAAGCTCGAAAAGCTCGAAGGCTCGGCCGGTATCAAGGTGTTCATGGGCTCGTCAACGGGCGATCTGCTGGTCGATGACGAAGCTTCGCTTGATCGCATCATCGCAATCCTTTCTCGCCGTGCGTCGTTCCACGCCGAGGACGAGGACCGTCTCAAAGCTCGCATGAGCGTTCGCCGGACCGGTGATCCGTCGTCCCATCCCGAATGGCGTGATCCGGAAACCGCCTTGATCGCGACCCGCCGACTTGTCGGGCTCGCTGAGAAATACAAGAAGCGTGTCCATGTGCTGCATATCTCGACCGCAGACGAGATGGATTATCTCGCTTGTCACAAGACCTACGCAACCGTCGAAGTGACGCCTCATCATCTGACGCTCGAAGCACCTGAAGACTACCAGCGGCTCGGGACCTATGTGCAGATGAATCCGCCGGTGCGCGATGCCCGGCATCGCGCGGCCATCTGGGCGGCGCTTGAAAGTGGCGTCGTCGATGTGCTGGGCTCGGATCACGCGCCCCATACCCGCGAAGAAAAGGATCACCCCTATCCCGACAGCCATTCCGGCATGACGGGCGTGCAGACACTCGTTCCGGTCATGCTAGACCACGTCAATGCCGGGCGTCTGTCGCTGCAACGCTTCGTCGATCTGACAAGCCATGGGGCGCAACGTTTGTTCGGTCTCGTCAGCAAAGGACGGATTGCTACCGGCTACGACGCAGATCTCACCATTGTCGATTTAAAACGCACCGAAACGATCACCGACCAGTGGATCGAAAGCCGGTGCGGTTGGACGCCCTACAACGGTAAACGTGTCACCGGCTGGCCGGTTGGAACGGTCGTGCGGGGACGCAAAGCCATGTGGC
>JANORU010000103.1:0-3108 GCA_031415475.1 Hyphomicrobium sp. | reverse complement strand
CAAACAATTGGCGCCGGTGCTCGAGAAAGTCGTCAAAAGTTATGGCGGCAAAGTCCGCCTGGTCAAGCTCGATACCGATGCGCACCCGCAAATCGCCGCGCAGTTGCGCGTGCAGTCGCTGCCGACGGTTTATGCTTTCCGTGACGGCCGGCCGCTCGATGGCTTCACCGGCGTCCAGCCGGAGAGCACGCTGCGCCAATTCATCGACCGGTTGCTTGGCCAGGAACAGGAGGCGTCGCTCGAAGTGGTGCTCAAAGCCGCCAGCGATGCTCTAGATGGAGGCGATATTGAAGGTGCGGCGGAAGCCTATTCGGCAATTCTGCAGGGCGACCAAGCCAATGCCGAAGCGTTGGCGGGGCTCGCGCACTGCTACCTAAAAATGGGCGACCCGGTGCGCGCCGAAGAGATGCTGGCTTTGATCCCAGATGATAAAGCTCAGATGTCATTGGTGCAGGGCGTCAAGGCGGCGTTGGAGCTGGGACGCAAAGCCAGCGGCGCTGACAACCGTGGCGAACTTGAAGCCCGCCTTGCCGCCAATCCTCGCGATCATCAGGTCCGCTATGATCTTGCGATTGCTCTAGCGGCGCGCGGCAACAAAGCCGAAGCCCTCGATCATTTGCTCGAAATTGTTCGCCGCGAACGGGGCTGGAACGAACAGGCAGCGCGTAAGCAGCTCGTTGAATTGTTCGATGCTTGGGGTCCGAAAGACGAGTGCACGGTCGACGGCCGCAAGAGGCTATCTTCAATCCTATTCTCCTGACTGGAGGCGAAAGGTTTAATCTTGGGTTGGACAGATCAGTATCGAGGACCAGCGGACTTGCCGCCGCGCCTTCCTGTTTTCCCGTTGCGGGGCGCACTCCTTCTGCCGCGCGCAAGTCTGCCGCTCAATATTTTTGAGCCACGTTACCTCGCCATGCTGAACGACGTCATTGGCGGGTCCCGGCTGCTCGGCGTGATCCAGCCGGGACGGACAGACGGCGAGATCACCGCCGAAAGTCCGCTCGGAAAGTCGGCGCCGTTGCGCCGGGTCGGGTGCGCGGGCCGCGTTTCCAGTTATCAGGAAATCGACGATGGCCGCTTGGCCATCACATTGACGGGTATCGTTCGCTTTGCCGTCATCGACGAGGCGATCACGGCGCTGCCCTATCGGGTTGCGAGTGTCTCCTACGACGCGTTCGTGCGTGATTTGAACGCCGGATTTGGCGAGGAGCTGATCGATCGTGAGAAGCTCCTAAGTGTGCTCAAGGCATATCTTGAGAAAAACAATCTCAGTGCCGATTGGGAGGCGATCCAGCGCGCCTCGAGCGAGAGCCTGATCAACGCCCTCTCGGTCATGTCGCCGTATGGGCCCGAAGAAAAGCAGGCACTCCTAGAGGCGGCCGATTTGAAGGCTCGCGCCGAAGTTCTGATGACGCTCGCTGAAATGGAATTGGCGACGCGCGGTGGCACAGGCGGAACCATTCAATGACCGGCGACGATGACGCAAGCTCGGAGGAGCGAGGACCACAACAGGTTTTGGATCGCCGTCTGCTTGAATTACTGGTTTGCCCACTGACCAAAGTGACACTCGAATACGATCGCGAAAATCAGGAACTGATCAGCCGGCGGGCGGGCCTTGCCTACCCGATCCGCAATGGTGTTCCACTGCTGACCGCAGAAGCGGCGCGACATTTGAGTGACGATGAACTCAGCAAGAGATGAAGGCGTGCGGCGAATAGTTTTAAAAATCGTGCTCAATCGCATGTGGTTAACCATGTCGTTTCAGTTTTTCTAAATCGCGATTTGGTTCACTAGCCGGTACCGCAAGGAGTGCCGGCGCAGCGTGACCTTCCGCACCGAAAGACAATCGAGCAATAGCGAAATCTTGACCGTGCGGGCCGCCGCGGCGGCAACCGTCGCGTTTATGCTGGCAGCTTTAATTGTCGTTCCGGTCAGCAGCGAACTCGCCCTCGCATTCAGCCTCTCTGGCTTTATCGCCGGGATCGTCACAGCATGTTTCGCGCTGCGTAGCCCGGCTGATGATGGGAGCGCGGGTTTAGATCGCGAATTGGCAGACCGGGGCACCGATATTGAGCGCGACATCGAAACACTGCACGACTTGCGCTGGGAGCTTTCCGAGAGCGAAGCACGATTTCGCGAGTTGCTGGACGCACAAGCGGGGCTGATCGTGCGGCGCGATGTTGACGGATCCTTGACGTTCGCGAACCGGGCCTACCTCAAGACTTTTGGTTTGGAACGGGAGACCGCCTTCGGCGCTTCGCACGAACCGCCGCGGCTGGCGTTTGAAGAAGGCAGTCACTCAGCCACTCAAGACGGCGCACGACGGCAGTTTCGCGAAGAAGTTGAGACGCCGGCTGGCAACCGCTGGATCGAGTGGGAAGAACTGCAATCGGCGAATCGCGAGACAGGCAGATTAGAAATTCACCGCACTGGCCGCGATATCACGGACGCACGCCGCGCCGCCGCTGACCTCAGGGATGCGCGCGATCAGGCGGAAGCGGCGAACCGCGCAAAATCCCGGTTCCTGGCGTCCATGAGCCATGAAATCCGCACGCCCATGAACGGTATCCTGGGTATGGCCAGCCTGCTCAACGAATCCGATCTGACGCTTGATCAGCAGACGTTCGTTCGTGCCATCGATCAATCGGCTCGCAATCTGCTGACACTGATCGACGAAATTCTCGATTTCTCCAAGATCGAAGCCGGCAAGATGCTGTTTATTGATCAGCCGTTTTCGCTGCACGCGCTGATCGAGAGTGCGGTTGAACTGATTGGACCGTCGGCCCGCGACAGGGGGCTCGTCATATCGTCGGACATCGCTAGCGATGTACCACAGCGGGTCGGCGGTGACGGCGCCCGGGTTCGCCAGGTGCTGCTCAACTTGTTGTCGAATGCCGTCAAGTTTACGGATCAAGGGACCGTGCATATTTCCCTGTCGGCATTCAGTGCCGGCGACAATGTGCTGATGGTCAGATTGAGCGTTACCGATACTGGCATCGGCGTCAGCGAGCGGGAAAAGCAACTGCTGTTTGCCGAGTTTGAACAAGCCGAAGCGGCCATTACCCGCAATCAGGGAGGAACCGGTCTTGGCCTCGCGATTTCACAACG
>JANORU010000102.1:0-3420 GCA_031415475.1 Hyphomicrobium sp. | reverse complement strand
GCCGTGCGTGCTGCCGCTGGTGCCGCCGTATCTCAGCTACATCGGCGGCACGACCATCGAGCAGCTGTCGGCCGGCGGCGGACTTGAGCGATCGGTCTGGCGGCGCGTCGTACTGGCGTCGATCATTTTCGTGCTCGGCTTTACGACGGTGTTCGTTCTGCTCGGTGCCAGCGCGTCGGCGCTCGGCCAGATCGTGCAGACCTACAGAATCGAACTGGCGCGCGTGGCCGGCGTCATCATCATCCTGTTCGGCCTCCACTTTCTCGGCATCCTGCGCATCCCGCTTCTCTATTCCGAGGCGCGCTATGAGACCAATGTCAACGGCGCGAGCCTCGCTGGCGCCTACATCATGGGGCTCGCCTTCGCGTTCGGATGGACGCCGTGCATCGGGCCCATTTTAGCAACGGTGCTGGCCGTCGCCGCCAACGCAGACAGCCTCGGCGCCGGCATGCGGTTGCTTGGTGTGTATTCGCTGGGACTTGGCATCCCGTTTGTGATGGCGGCCGTTGCCCTGCAGCCATTCTTGTCCTTCATGGGCCGGTTCAAGCGGCATCTCGGACTGATGGAAAAAATCATGGGTGTGCTGCTGGTGATGACCGGCATTGCCTTCCTCAACATTTTCGATGCCTTCAACATCAACGCCTTCGGCCAGTGGATCATCGAGACCTTCCCCGCTCTAGCGACCATCGAGGATCTGGTGACGACGAAGGAATTCCAGGGTGAAATCCTGAAACAGCAGGCGCCTAAGCCATGACGCGCGAGGCCGGGCGGCCGCCGGTTGCGTTGACCATTGCCGGCTCGGACCCGTCAGGCGGCGCCGGCATTCAGGCCGATCTCAAAACCTTCACCGCGCTCGGCGTCTACGGCGCGACCATCATCACGGCGCTGACGGCGCAGAGCACGCGCGGCGTGACCGCTATTCTTTCGATCCCGCAGGAGTTCATCGAGCAACAGATCGAGACGCTGGCCGCCGATCTCCGCGTCTCGGCCGTCAAGACCGGCATGCTCGGCGACCGGGCGACGGTTCTGACGGTCGTTCGCGCGCTGCAACGCCATGACTTCGGCCCCGTCGTCGTCGATCCCGTGATGGTGGCGACGAGCGGCGATGTGCTGCTGGCTCCAGACGCCATCGACAGCGTGCGCTACGAACTTATTCCGCGCGCCAATCTCATCACGCCTAATCTGCATGAGGCCGCGAAGTTGCTCGACGAGGGCGTCGCGACCGACGTTGCCGGGATGGAAAGCCAAGGCCGCCGCCTCCTGGCGCTTGGCGCGAAGGCGGTGCTGATCAAGGGCGGACACGGGCACAGCGCCGAGGCCGTTGATGTTCTGATTGAGCCAGGACGCATCACCCACCACAGCGCGCCGCGCATTGCGACCGGCAACACGCACGGCACCGGCTGCACGTTGTCGGCGGCCATCACGGCATGCCTGGCGACCGGCGAAACCGATCTCGCGGTGGCGGTTGGCAAGGGCAAAGTCTTCATTTCGGCCGCACTTGAGGCCGGCAAGGATTTGAAAATCGGTGATGGCCGCGGACCTGTCGATCACCTTTACAAAATCAAACACCACCGCGATTGAGTGCACACAGCGCGCGGCGCGCATTGTGATCATGCTGCATCAGGCGTTGAGGCCTACGTTGCAGAAGTGCGCGCGGCGCTTGCGCCGCCCTGTCGAATTTGCAACGTTGCCTCGCGAAGAACACATGGGCCAGCCGGGGGGAGGGCTCATATGGGGGAGGGTCGGGCGCGTTCAGGGACGCAATCGGCCTCATGAAAACCGGTCCGGGTCATCCGGGCCGGTTTTTGTTTTTGAGCGTTACGGTCATCGCTTCTATCCAACCAGTGTTCAATTGACCGCTTGAGTAGCAGTTGCGATGCCGTTCGGGCACACTTGAGCTGAATTCTGTTGACGCCAAGCTTCATGACTCGCCTTCCGGTTGAGCAACACCGGCTGTCGTGAGTATGGTTTAGTCACGATCTATTTAGGGGGATTCGATGGCTTACCGTGCTTCGATGGCGCGCTCCGCAGTGGCGGTGGCAGCGCTCGGCTTGGCCGCTCCGTCGGCTTTTGCCGGTGGCTTCGACATTCGCGAGCAATCGGCCTTCTTCCAGGGCATGGCCTTCGCGGGAGCTGCGGCCGGTGGCTCGGCGCTGGCGTCGATGTACTGGAACCCGGCGGCGGCCGGATATGTCGGCGACGGCATTACAAGTGAATCGAATTACTCCGCAGCCTTCCTCAAGGGTGAAATCGAAGCAAAGACACTTGAAGTCGCGCCAGGCGTCGTCATCCCTGCCTCGGCGACCGGACTTGATACGACGGTGGACGTCGCCCGCGATGCCATCGTGCCTGCCAGCTACTATGCCTACCGCCTCAGCTCGCAGATGGTTCTCGCCTTCAGCTTGAATTCTCAGTTCGGTCTCGGCACCGAGCCGGACAATCCGGACTGGGTCGGCCAGAACATTGCCCGCACCGCCAAGGTGTTCAGCGTCAACGGCACGCCAACCCTCGCCTATGAAATCGCGCCAGGAATTCAAGTAGGCGCCGGTGTGCAGATTCAGTATTTCGACTTGAAGCGCTTCAAATCTGCGGCCGGTCCCCCCGGGATCGGCGTGCCGAGTTCCAGCCTGCGCGGCGACGATGTTGGCTTCGGCTTCACCGCCGGCATCAACCTGCGGCCGCTGCCCGGCACGTCGATCGGCCTCGGCTTCCGATCGTCGATCGAACATGATCTCGAGGGCTCCGTCCTGGCGCCGGGCGTTAATCTGCCGATCGAAGCCACGATCGAACTTCCAGAGAAGCTGACCCTCGGCTTGCGCCAGGATCTGATGCCCGGCGTGCGTTTGCACGGGACCGTCGAATGGACCAACTGGAGCCGCCTAGACGTCATTCCAGTCAACCTCGCGGCTGCGCCCGTTACGATTGCCACGCTCGACTTCCAGTGGGAAGACGGCTGGTACTTCGCGGTTGGCGGCGAATACGATTACTCCGACGTACTGACCTTCCGGGCCGGCGTCGGCTACGAAATCTCGCCGATCCAGGACCCGTCGCAACGCCTCGTGCAGTTGCCGGACGCCGATCGATTCTGGCTCAGTGCCGGCGCCAGCTACAAGGTCGGCGATTTGTTCGGGCTCATCAAGGATGCGACCCTCGACATCGGTTACACGCATCTGTTCGTCGAGGACTCGACGCTCGTGCACGGCCCGTCGGCAACCGCCGCGGCTGGGTTCCCGATCCTGACAGCCGATACATCGCCGGAAGGCGATGTCTTGGCCGTCGGACTTCGCTCGAAGTGGTAATCGCGTCGCCGGCCATTCGCCTATAGAACCTGAGAGGGGGCGGGCCAATTGGCCGCCCCCCGTTTTTTTTGCGACCGGGGCGTTCCCGCGCCCCGCTGTAGCACACCTCCCGCCAAGACCC
>JANORU010000101.1:0-3510 GCA_031415475.1 Hyphomicrobium sp. | reverse complement strand
CCGAATGCGCGGCACGCAACGGTCATGCGCGATAACGGGAAGTGCCACTGGTCGCCCGGATAATCTGGGTTTAAGCCGCCGATGACAACGGTACGTGCCTTGTTGAAGGCCGAGTAGTCGGCAACGCCGAAGTGCATCGACTCAAGCCGGCTGTTGGCCGAGGCGATGGCTTCAACGTTGGCCATGCCGAGTGGCGTTTCGATCAGCGCTTCCATGCCGACGCGGTTGGACAAGCCCTTGGCGACTTCGATCTGGCTGACGATGGTCTCGACCGTGTAGACGTCGGCCGGAACGCCAACCTTCGGAATGAGGATTGTATCGAGCTTGGAGCCCGCTTGTTCCATGATGTCGACGACGTCGCGGTACATATAGTGTGTGTCGAGGCCGTTGATGCGGACCGAGACGCTCTTGCCGGCGCCCTTCCAATCGAGATCGTTCAAGGCCTGAATGATGTTCTTGCGGGCCTGCTCTTTTTCCGGCGGCGCAACGGCGTCTTCGCAATCGAGGAAGACATAGTCAGCGGCGCTCTTGATGGCGCGATCGATCATGGTCGTGTTGGAGCCCGGTACCGCGAGGTAGGAGCGCTGCAAGCGCTGTTTGCGGATAGGATAAAGCGTGTAGCTCATGTGACGTGTCCCTTTTCGTCGTTCGTCTCTAAGTCCGGCAGTGCCGCGCGGACCAGGTGTTGATCGGAAATTGAGAGCGAGTTCTGAAGTGGTCTTTAGGCGGAGGCGAAAACGGCGGCGCTCCGTTTCCGGAACGCCGCGCGCCACGATCAGGCAGCTTTCGCGAGTGCCGGCTTGGTGGCCGTCTTGCGGAAGTATTCCGCGGCTGCGCCCGTGCCAGAACCGGCCTTGATGTTAACGCCGCAATCCAAGAGCGACATCTCAACCGCGAACAGCACGCCACCGATCATGAACTCGTCAAGCGCACCCAAGTGGCCGATGCGGAACACCTTGCCGGCGACCTTGTTGAGCCCGGTTCCGAGTGAGGTGTTGTAGCGGTAGTAAGCGGTCTTGAGCACGTTGTTGGCATCAATGCCTTCCGGCACCAGGATCGCCGACACGGTATCGGAATGCCACTTCGGCTCCTTGGCGCAGAGCTTCAAGCCCCAGGCGTCAACCGCGGCACGCACGCCGGACGCCATGCGGTGATGGCGAGTAAGAACGTTCTCGAGGCCTTCCGCAGCGATCAGATCGAGTGACGCCCGAAGGCCGCGGATGAGCTGAGTGGCTGGGGTATAGGGGAAGTATCCGAGGTCGTTGGTCTTGATCATGTCCTCGAAAGCGAAGAAGCAGCGGTTCATGCGGCCGTTGAGCGACTTGTTGGCGTCGAGCGCCTTCTGGCTGACGGCCAGGATGCCGAGGCCGGTTGGCAGCATGAAACCCTTCTGCGAACCCGAGACGCAGCAATCAACGCCCCATTCGCCCATCCGCATATCGAGCGAGCCGACCGACGACACGCCGTCGACAAACAACAGTGCGGGATGCTTGACGGCATCCATGGCTTTGCGGACACCGGCGATATCGCTCGACACGCCCGTGGCGGTTTCGTTGTGAGTGGCGAACACGGCCTTGATTTCGTGCGACTTGTCGTTGGCGAGAATGTCGGCGTACTTTTCGAGCGGCACACCCGTGCCCCACTCTTCGTCACACAGCACAACCTTGAGGCCCATGCGCTCGGCCATGTCGACCCACAGCAGCGAGAATTGGCCAAAGCGGCTCATTAGAACCTTGTCGCCAACAGCGAGCGTGTTGGTGATGGCCGACTCCCAAGCGCCGGTACCCGACGACGGGAAAACGAAAACGCGGCCGTCCTTCATTTTGAAAACCTTCTTCAGGTCTTCGAAGATCGGCAGCGTGAATTTCGGAAATTCGGGGCTGCGCATGTCTTCCATCGGAATATTCATGGCCATGCGAACGGCGTCGGGAATTGTGGTCGGGCCGGGAATGAAGAGATGCGGCGTTACAGACATCGTGATGTTCCTCCAGTCGGTGATTCTTGGTCGTTGGCGTCCGCCGATAGCGCCCGAGCGCGAGCCCTGGGTGCGGGTCAGCCGCAAAAACCTTTGGTAGACCGCAGACGACTTAAGTCGCGGCCCGCATTTTTTCTGCGTTCTCAAATTGACGATTTATTAGGGTTTAACAACACCCGCGAGGTGAGTGCGGCGTCTCATTTGGGTGGGGTGGGTAGCCAACCTGGGTAGGTTTTTCCAACCCAGATGGGTGGACCAAAGTCATGCGTCGTCCGCCATGGCGACCGGTGCGGTCCCGCGCGGCGCCTTCGACATGAACAAGGCGACCGCCATCGCCCGGTTGTTGACGCCAAGTTTGTCGTACAGATTCTTGAGATGGTACTTGACCGTATTGCGCGAGATGCCGATGCGCGAGGCGATCTGCAAATTGGACCAGCCGTTGGCGAGCGCTGCCAGCAATTCGCGTTCCCGAGACGTCAGGATCTCGAGCGGATCCTTCGACAGCGTTTCGAGATCGACGTAGGGGAAACACAAGCGGCCACGTGCGACCCAGGAAATCGTGTCGAGCAGCACCGGTGGTTCGTCGCTCTTGGAAATGAACCCCCACGCTCCGGATTTGATCGTCTGATGCAGAACGTCGGTTGCCGCTTCGCCGGTATAGACGATGACGCGCGACGAGACCCGCCGCCGCTTCAAAGTTTCGAGCACGTCGCCGCCGGTCATGTCGGGCAGCGACCAGCCGATCAAACCGATGTCGACGACCTGCTGCATGCAGACGGAAACGAACCCGCTGCCCGTTGCAACGGTCGGCATCGGATCGAACCGGCCATCGCGTGCGATGATGTCAGTAAGACCAGCACGAACCACAGGGTTCTTGTCGGCAACAAGAACTCTTGGCCGCTGGCCTTGCGGCTTAACAATCGGCCCCGAAACAGGAGGGTCCGCCACGTCTGATTTCTCCCGGAACTGTGCGGCCCGCATGAAACGTCCGCGCCATGCTGACTAAGAAATTATCGTGTCACATCAGCGTTGGGGGATGCAAGCCGAACACGGTTGCAGAGGCCTGTTAAAAAGGCGGCTGAAGCCAGAGATAGCCTTTAAAATTGCGTGTTAACCGGACTTTTGGCGCTGCTTTTTCAAGCGCTGCAGCCTGAGTTCGCGATCATACAGGATTTCGCCGCCCGGTACCCGGATGTCGCGCACCAACTCAAGGACATGCCGTCCGGGAGGGGGCGTGACCAGGGTTACGAGAACGGCGGCCAGCGCCGATGCAGGTATGCCGAATGCCGCCGCCAACGCCCCATCGAGGGGAAGTACAAAACTCGAGCCCTGCCAGATTGTCATGGCCGTAACGGCGAATCCGACGACAATGCCGGCAAGCGCCCCAAAAGCGTTGAGCCGCTTCCACAATATCGACAAGACCAGCGCCACGAACAGGGTCGAGCCGGTGAGCGACAGCGCCCACAAAACGAGACGCAACGGATCGGCATCGGTGGTCCAGGCGACAGCCGTCGCGGCGAGCACGGCAACAACGA
>JANORU010000100.1:0-10085 GCA_031415475.1 Hyphomicrobium sp. | reverse complement strand
CCATCGCCGGCACCCATTGGCTGCCGAATGTCGGCTATGGCGTGCTGTCGCCGGAGTTCGAGGCGTACTTCAAGACGCGAATGGAAAAACTGACCGGCGGCGACAAGCACAAGCCGGTGCGTTCTTCTGTCTCAAGGATTGCTGGATGTCATGGAATGCCGGCACGCGCGCCATGTCGTGGGGCTATGGCCGCGTGATCTGGTTCCCCGACGGCAACGACGGCTGGCTCAGCATCGGCAATGACCTCACCAACGTCGAGCCTGTGCCGTAAGGTTGCGGCGGCAGCGGTTTACTTCGACATTTTCTCGCGAATGGCGCGCGCCAGCTCGCCAAGCCGTTCTTCGATGATCTGCGGCAGCTCGCAGGCGACAACCAGATTGGCCTGGCGTTCCTGGAAAATGCGCCCCGCCCACATTTCCTTTTCTTCCGCCTCACTCGGCGGTACAGCGGCGGTATCGTCGACCGTGACGCTGCCCTGCAGTTCTGCTATGTTCACGCCTTGCTTCTCAAGCTCTGCAGCGCGTGCTTTCTGCGCCCGTTGATATTTTTCAATACCGCTCAATACGGAGCGGCGCTGGCCGTTCACCAGTTCGAACAGGCCGGTAAACACCTTGGTGAGTTTGACGTCGCGTTCGCCTTCGGCTTCTCCAGCGGCAAACGTGCCAATCGCCTCTTTGGCTTTTTCAATCGATACACGGCGCGTCGCCAGTTTCTGCACCAGTGCGGTGATTTTTTCGTCCCGCGCCCAGTCCTTGATGCCGTCGATCGGCGGGCCGTCCCAGATCGTCGAGGCTGACAGGTTATCCAGCTTTTTCTGGACGCACGGCCAATCTGGATTTTTGGGATCAGCGATGGCCAACGCCGGCAAAGAAGACATCAGCATGCTAGCCAACGCGGTCACGACGAGTGGGAAAGTTCGGTTCAACATCGGTCTCAACTCTTTGGTGGGTTTCAGGATGCACCGCCCGCCGGCCCGCCGCGCCGGGCGATCAGCCCTTTCGAGGGGTTATAAGCGTAGATTGCGGCGGCAAGGAAGAGCACGGTGCACCCCACCACAACAGCCAAATGGGTGATGTCGAGCAATTGGCCCGATTGCAGCGGGATGTAGAGCCCGTCAGTACTGAAGCCCGGCTCAGAAAGAGGGCCGCCGGGGTAGAGTTCTTCACCAACTTCAAGTGTCCGGCCGATCTGGCCATAGAGCGCGAAGCGGATCAGCTCGACGGCGTGGGTGAACGGATTGAGGCGGGCGATCTCGTACAGCAGCGGACTGCCTTCCTTGATGCGCCACAGCGGGTAAAGCGCGGTCGAAGCAAAGAACATCGGGAAGATGACGAAGTTCATTACCCCGGCGAAGTTCTCCAGCTGCTTGATGAGCGACGACATTAGCAGCGCCAACGCACCAAGCATCAAGCCTGTGAGCACCAATGCTGGCAAGACGGCGAAGTACCCTTCCCATGGCGGTTGGATTTCCCAGAAGTAGGCGATGGCGAGGAATACGTAGGCCTGCAGCACAGCAACGGCAACGCCGCCGATCAACTTCGAGATGAGCAGGAACGAGCGCGGAAACGGCGAGACCAGCAGCGTGCGCATGGCGCCCGTCTCCCGGTCATAAACCATCGACAGCGACGATTGCATGGCATTGAACAACAAGATCATGCCAATCAGGCCGGGTGTGATGAACGTCTCATAGAGCACGTAGGTGACGTACGGCGGAATGATCGACACGCCGAGCACCTGACGGAAGCCGGCGGCAAAAATGAACAGCCAGATCAGCGGTCGGACGAGAGCCGAGAAAAAGCGCTCGCGCTGATGCAGAAAGCGCAGCACCTCGCGCCAGACGATGCCCTTGAAGCAGGCGATATATCCGCCGAGGCCATGGCGGGGCGGCACAATGTCGGCAATTGGGTGAACGGAAATGGCGGCTTCCATGTTCATGCCGCCTCCGCCGTGACGTTGGTTCCCGTCAAAATACGGAAGGATTCGCGGGCGTTGGTCGCCTTTGCCGCCGCAAGCAGGCCGGGAACATCGCCAGCGAACAAAACCTTGCCCTTATGCAGGACGACCACGCGGTCGCCAGGCGCAATCTCGTCGATCAAATGCGTCGCCCAGAGGACGCCAAGTCCCTCGCGAGCGACCAGGCCGCGCACGATGCCGATGACACTTTCGCGCGATCCAATATCGAGACCGACGGTCGCCTCGTCGAGCAGCATGAGCGCCGGGCGATGCAGCAGTGAGCGAGCGATCTCGACGCGCCGCGCTTGACCGCCGGACAGGTTGCGCACCTTTTCCCCACCCCGGTCCGCAAGGCCGACCGTTTCCAGCGCCTGCTGACTGCGCCGCTTGGCTTCGTCCTTGCGGATACCGTGCAATGCGGAGTGATAGAGCAGGTTCTGGGTCAGTGTCAGATCGCTGTCGAGGGTCTTTGACTGGAAGACGACGCCAAGCCGCTGCAATGCCGCCGTCGGCCGGCGGCGGACGTCGTTGCCGAGAATCAGGATCTCGCCCGAGACGTTGTCGTAGAGCCGCGTCACCAGCGCAAACAGCGTCGACTTGCCGGCGCCGTTCAAGCCAAGCAGAACGGTGAACGCGCCGCGCGCAACGCTGAGCGACACGTTGTCGAGAACCTTCTTCTCGCCGAAGTTGTGGCTGACGCCATTGACGACCAGCGCATCCACCGGTGCGGCGCCGCTTGTTGGCTCGGTACTCATGCTGTCCAGATTTCCTACTCGTTCAACCACGCCCGTGCCGCCCTCAGTCCGGAGACGACACGACGCCCCAGGGATAACGGCCGGTCTTGATAGATTTGATCGGCTTCTCGCTGGCCACATCGATGACCGTGACGTCGTTCGACGTGCCGTTTGTTGTGAATAGAAGCTTCTCATCAGGCGTGAAACCGAGGTTCCAGACGCGCTGGCCGACGAGCAGATACTTTTCAACCTTATATGTTTCGCCGTTGACGACCGCGACGCGATTGGCAGGGCCGAGGGCGACGAACGCCTTCTTGCCGTCTTTCGTAAAGCGCACGCCGACCGGCTGGATGGCATCCTTAGTGATGCCAGGAATTTCGAAACTGATCTTGCCTTTGATTTTGCGGTCGGCCGGATTGATGACGGTGACGGTTCCGCCGATTTCAGCGCTCACCCAAACTTCGCTGCCGTCGGCCTTGAATTGCGCCACGCGCGGGCGGTTGTCGACCAGCACGTTGTCGAAATTCTTGAACGTGGTGCTGTCGATGAAGTGCGCCATGTTGGTCGTTTCAGAGGTGTTGACCAGGACCTTGCCGTCGGGGCTCATGCCCATGCCTTCGGGCTCGACGCCAACCGGAATGTCGGTCAGCAGTTTGCCGGATTGGATATCGACCACCGTGACGAGGTTATCGTCTTCGTTCGAAACATAGAGCGGGTTGCCGCTCTCGTGCAGGATTGGCAGTTCCGGATCGGGACCGGACGGCAGGTCCTTCACCCAGGCATAGGTTTTGGCGTCATAGACCTGGATCCGGTTGTCGTCGCTGGTGCAGACGATGACCCATTTTCCGTCTTTCGACATGATGATGCCGCGCGGCCGGTTGCCGACCGGAATGGTGTGCACGACCTCGAGTTTGTCGCTGTCGATGACCGTGATGGTGTTCTCTTTTTCATTAGATATGAACACCTTGTACGCGGCGGCCGAATTCGCGCCGGCGGTCAGGACAACGGCGGCGGCGGCAATGGCGAAAGGCAATGTCTGGGTCACTGGTGCGTATCTCCTAGTGTTACTTTGTACCATTTTACTGTCCGGGTGCCATGCCGGATCACATCACGATTGTGTCAGGTCGCCGGGCGCCTATTTAGGCAGTGCCTTGCACTTACTCTCCGGCTTGTCGATGCCGAGGGTGTCGAGCGACGTCACCTGGTGCAGGAACTGCGGTTGCGGCGAGACGGTGACGTGGATTTTGGCCGTCACTAGCAGCACCGGCTGGCGCAGTTGGCCATTCCAGGAGCGATACGTCAGTTTCTGGCCCTTGAATGCCGCGAGCTCGAATTCGGGCGACCGCATGTAGTCGATTAACGTTTGCGGGTCGGCGGTTTGTTTGCGGGTTGCCGCCTCGCCGACTGAACGCACCGCCATCCAGGCGTTGTAATCGAGCGGCCGCATGGTGCGATCGGCGAGCCGTTTAAAGCGGTTCTGGAACTGGGTGCCGCCCCACAGTTCGACGGCCGGGTGCCAACTGGTGGCGTACAGACCCGCTGTCCCGACGACTGGCCGGGCGTCCCAGGTGCGGTAAGGGAAATAGTCGCCGAAAAGCTCGCCTTCATCGGCAACGGCGAGCACGTCGTGGGGCGGCAGCTTTTGCGTAAAACTTGGAATCTGCTGCTGGATTTGTTCGAAACCGCCATCCGACCGGCGGTTGCCGGGATCGTACTTGAACTCGCGTTCTTCAACGATTTTCATGCCAAAACGCTGCACGCTGCGCTTGAGGGCCTCGGCGTAGGCTTTATCTTCTGGCGTTGGGCCGGTGATCAGAACCCAATTCGTCCAGCGCTTCCAGGCGATGTACTGAGTAATGGCGTCGGTCAGCATCGTCCGCGATGGGGCGGTGTGCTTGATATTCAGCCGGCAGTCTTCTTCGCGCAGATTTTCGTCGGGCGCGGACGTGTTGAATACGACCGCCGGCTTGTCCTTGAGCGCATCCGAGATGGCGAGCAGCGTCTTTGGCGAGGCATCGGCGACAACGAAGCCAATTCCGCTCTCGACCTGCTTCTGAATCTCGGCGATCAGCGCGGCAGCGTCGGTGTTCTCAACGACGTCGAGCGAGAAATTCTGCTTTAGAAACCGCCCGGTCGTGTTGTTGTCATCGATGGCCAGTTTGGCACCGGCGACGCCTTCGTCTTTGGGAGGAATATCGAGCAGCGACAACGGCGGCAGGCGGTCGGGCCGCAATTCCCGCGCCATCAAGATGCGGATTTGCTTGGCATCGGCATCGGCTGCAGGCATCGCTGCGGCTGGTGGGGCGGCAGGGTTCGCAGGCGCGGCGTCTTCGGCATTGGCAACTCTGACCCACGCCACGGCAAGCAGCACTGCGCCGGACAACGCCACGAGCCAGCCGAAATAAGCCTTTAATTTTAGAGTGTTAGTTGCTGCTGGCGCGGGCCTGTGCCGCATAATTTGAACTCCTGTGCCCGCAATGCGGGCTTCGGCGCCGATTGCCGAAGTGTTACTATGTTGCTAGTGACATCGCATCTCGGCGGCCAAAGTCAAGGGACGCCAAGTGTCGTCTCGCTGAGTTGTGAGGAGCCGTGATCAGGTACGCTCGTGCCGTCACTTGAAAATCCAACCCGGCGGCTATCACGTTATCAACACCGACGCGGCGGTTCACAGTTTGAGGAGTGTCGATGACGCGATCAAGTGCGTTAGCAGTACTTTTTCTGATGAGTTCGGTGTCGGTGGCCAGCGCCGCGCAGAAAACCATCGTCTTCCCGTTCGATCTGTCTTTGCAGCAGAAGGAAGAGGACTTTTACATTGGCGCCGGTAAGCCGAGCGCCGACGAGGAGCGCCGTCTCAAGGACGTGCGCGACGAACTGGTCAAGCTTCTGAGCGCCGATCAACGCTATGCGCTGATTGATACAGCACCGATCGCAGCGGAGATTACGGCGGCGCAACCTTTAAGCTCATGCAACGGTTGCGAGATTGATCTCAGCAAAAAAATTGGCGGTGAAATAGCGTTCACCGGACTTGTCGATAAAGCTTCCGATACGCTGCTCAACATGCAAATTGGAATTGTCGATGTAGCGCGCGGTACGCTGCAGAGGACAGTATCCGTGGTTATTCAAGGCAATACCGACGAGTCGTGGATGCGCGCGGTGCGCTGGCTGCACAAAAACCGGTTGGCGGCGGAGGCGAAATGATTTCGCGTCGAGCGTTCTGTAACACTCTTGCAGGAGCAGCCGTGGCGCTGCCGGTGGTGTCGGCTTGGCCCGTCATCCCGCGGGCCGTCGCGGCCGAGCCGATGAAGCTGCGCGTTGCCTCCGTGAAGTTCGGTTCACTCGGCTGGCTGCTTGACACCATCAAATCCGAAGGTCTCGATAAGAAGCATAATCTGGCGATCGATATCGTCGAGATTGCCAACAACCAGTCGAGCCCGATTGCGCTTTACGGCGGCAATGCCGATATCGTTGTCAGCGATTGGACCTGGGCGCTGCGCCAGCGCGCCATGGGGGAAAGCATCAAGTTCGCGCCGTTCTCGTCGGCGCTCGGCGCCGTGATGGTGCCGGCCGAGTCCGATATCAAGTCGCTCGCCGATCTCAAGGGCAAGCGCCTCGGCGTTGCCGGGTCGTCGTCGGACAAGAGCTGGATTCTCCTTCGGGCGTTCAGCAAAAAGACACTTGGGATCGATCTGGCGGCCGAAACGACGCCGCAGTACGGCGCTGCGCCCCTGTTGACGGAACAGTTGAAGGACGGCCGCATCGATGCCGTTTTGAATTTCTGGACTTTCGCCGCGCGACTGGAAGGTCTCGGCTTTCGCCGCGTGATTTCGATGTCGGACGTCATGAAGGATCTCGGCATCGAACCGCAACCGGCGATGGTGGGGTTCATCTGGAAAGAAGGGTCTGAAGCGACGCTCGGTCCGGCGATCAATTCGCTGCTTGCGGCGGCGGCCGAGGCGAATGATTTGCTTGCCAATCCCGGCCCGGCGTGGGATCGGCTGCGCGGCTTGATGAAGGCCAGTTCGGATGCCGAGTTTGCCGCCCTTCGCGATGGATACCGCGCCGGCATTCCGCGGCCATGGAGCGAGGCCGATATGAAATCGGCGGAAAAGATCATGTCGATCCTGCTTGAGGGCGGCGATACGGAATTGATGGGCAATGGCACACGCTTCGACCCCAAGCTCTTCCATAGTGCTCGGACGTAAGCCCGTCGCTTCGGGCGATCTTCTGAGCAGGCTTGGCTGGCTCGCGCTGTCGCTCGGCTCGCTGGTGCTTGTCTGGGCCATTGCGGCGACACTGGCAGACAGCCGGCATTTGCCTGGACCGCTGCAGGTCTGGGAGGTGCTGATGCGCGAAATCGCGAGTGGCACGCTCTGGATTCATCTCTCGGCGACATTGCTTCGGGTCACGGCGGCGTTCACCGTGGCCATGTTTATCGGTGCCGCCATCGGCATTATGGTCGGTTCGAACCGCATCGCCGACCGCTTTTTCGACAGCTGGCTGGTGCTGTTCCTCAATCTTCCCGCGTTGGTGATTATTGCACTTTGCTACGTGTGGCTTGGCACGACGGAACTGACGGCCATTCTCGCCGTGGCCATCAACAAGATCCCGAATGTCGCCGTGCAGATGCGTGAGGGCGCGCGCGGTCTGTCGAAAGATCTCTCGGAAATGGCGAGCGTCTACGGGTTTGGCCGCTGGAAGACGCTGCGTCACGTCACGCTGCCGCAGTTGGCGCCGTTCTGGGCGGCAGCCGCCCGCGCTGGTCTCGCCCTCGTTTGGAAAATCGTACTGGTAGTCGAAGCGCTCGGGGGCCATTCGACCGGCGTCGGTCATCAGATTCACTCAGCGTTCGGCAACTACGATGTGCCGGTAATTCTTGCTTATGCGCTGGCATTTATTGTCGTTATTCAAATTGTCGAGTTCGGCGTTCTGCAACCCATTCAGGCACGGGTGAACAGATGGCGCCGCTAGATCAAACCCTTGAGCCGCTTAAGGTCGCGGTCGCGCGCAAGGTGTTCCCGGCGGTCGGAGGGCGCGACGAGCTGACGGTCCTGCAGAACGTCGCGTTCGAAGTCGAACCGAGATCGTTCGTCGTTCTGACCGGCCCGTCGGGCTGCGGGAAATCAACGCTACTCAACATCATCGCCGGGCTCGATCGCGAGTTCGAGGGGTCGATCGATCTCGGACATGGCACGCCGCGGACGTGCTTCATTTTCCAGACTCCCCGGCTGCTGCCGTGGCGGACAATTCGTGAAAACATTGCGCTCTCCCTGCCGGATGGCGATCCGCGACAAGCAAATATTGATGGGTTGCTGGAAATCGTCGGACTGACGGCGGCGGCCAATGCCTACCCGGAGCATACCTCGCTCGGTATGCAGCGCCGCGCCGCGCTGGCACGCGGCTTCATTCAAGAACCCGATATCCTGCTGATGGACGAGCCGTTCGTGTCGCTCGACGATCCAACGGCGCACGCGCTGCGCGAGCTTCTGGTAGAGCTCTGGACGCGGCGGCCGACAACCGTTCTCTTCGTCACCCACGATCGCTTCGAGTCGGTGATGCTGGCAACGCGGATCTTGCGGTTGGCGCCCGGCTCTGCGACGATCCGCCAGGACGAGGCCGTGCGGTTGACAACCGCTGACCGGCGCGACCGGGATAAAGTCATCGCCGAACAGAAGCGCATTTTCCAGGACACATGAGCGTGCGTTCGACAGGCGCGTGGCAGCGGCCGGCCTTTCTCGCGAGCGTGACGAGCGTCGCGGAAGCCCGCATCGCGGTCGCCAACGGCGCCGACATCATCGATTGCAAGAACCCGCATGAGGGCGCGCTCGGCGCGCTGCCTTTGGATGTCGTGTCGGCCATCCGCGCCGCCGTGCCAAGCCGCATTCCCGTGAGCGCGACCATCGGCGATCCTGATCCCGATCCGGACCTTACAGTGGGGCGCGTGCGAGCCATGGCCGAGAGAGGCGTGTCGTTCGTTAAAGTTGGGTTCGACGGCGGCGTAGCCGGCGACGGTCTGATTGCGAAACTTGGCGCCAGCGAACTTGGATCGGCACGGTTGGTCGGTTTGCTGTTTGCGGATCGCCAGCCGAAATTTGGCCTTGTTCGAGCCATGCACGACGCAGGCTTTGCTGGCGCCATGCTCGATACGGCCGACAAGTCGGCGGGCGCGTTGGTCGACGTGCTAGCGGCGCCGGTCCTGCAGGCGTTCGTCGCCGAAACACGCTTACGAGGTATGTACTCAGGGCTGGCAGGATCGTTGCGGTTAACCCATATTTCTAACCTCACCGCTTTGCGGCCCGACGTGCTTGGCTTCCGCGGCGCGTTATGTGCTGGCCTGGCACGGGCCGGCTCGCTAGAAGAAGCCGCTGTCCGGGCGGTGGCTGCCGAATTGCGCACGACGCAGCTCAAAGCCGCCGCCCGGCAAGGTCGCGTCGCCTGAGGATTTAAAGATGACCGGAATGAGAAAAGGGCGCGCTCCCTCGGGTGCAGATATGACGAGCGCGGCGCACAGCCGCGACTGCATCTTCGTCCGCGACCATGTCGTCGATTGTCACATCGGTGTCTATGCCGAGGAGAAAGGCGTCACGCAGAAGGTGCGCTTGTCGGTCGATGCCTATCTGGCGCCGGGTGTGAAAAGCACCGTCGATGAGATGGTTGAGGTGCCGTCCTATACCGACATCATCGACGCCATCGCGTCGGTCATCGGCCGCGGCCATATTCAGCTCGTTGAGACGCTGGCGGAAGACGTCGCGAAAATCCTGCTCGGCGACACTCGAATTGGCGGCGTTCTGATCAAAATCGAAAAACTTGAGCGCGGCCCCATTCGCGGCGTCGAAATTTACCGCACCCGGGCCGACCTAGCGTGAGTGTGCTGGTCGTCAAACTCGGCGGCAGTCTGCTCGAAAGCGGCCGGATTGCGGCGTTGGCGGCCGAAATCGCGAGTGCAAAGCGCAGGATCGTGGTTGTGCCGGGCGGCGGGCCGTTCGCCGATGCTGTGCGGGCCGCGCAGGCCGAGTTCAAATTTTCCGATGCCGCCGCTCACGATATGGCGATGCTCGCCATGCATCAGTCGGCACGTCTTCTCGCCGATATGCAACCTAAGTTCAGACCTGCGGACTCACTTGAGGGTTTCAAAAGCGTGTGGGCGGCCGGCGGCGTTCCGGTTTGGCTGCCGAGTGCGATGGTTCTCGACGATGCGACAGTTTCGCAAGACTGGTCGATGACCTCGGATGGACTTTCGGCGTGGTTGGCGGCGAAGTTCGGCTCAGCAACGGTGCTGCTCGTCAAATCCTGCACGGTACCGAAGGGAGCCTCCGCCGCGTCGCTCGTCGCCGCCGGGATCGTCGACCGACAGTTTGCACACCTAGTCGAAGCTGCGCGTTTACCTTGGCACGTGCTGGG
>JANORU010000099.1:0-1666 GCA_031415475.1 Hyphomicrobium sp. | reverse complement strand
CAGCTTGGCCCGCTTCGCGCCAGAAGTTACAACCACAAGCTGGTGACTCAAAAAGCAGAAGAAATATCAAATGCCTGGAACACGCCCGTCGACGGCCCGCCCGAACTGCACGGCTCGCTGATGGCGATCCGCCTGCCGGATTTCCTGCAGCGGCGCGGTCCCCGGCAGCTCATGGCGGAGTTGCTCGCCCGTCAGCGCGTGGTCGTCCCCGTGATGCCGATCGACGGCGTGCTCTGGGCGCGCGTCTCGGCGCAGGTCTACAACGTGCCCTCTGACTACGACAAGCTGCTGAACATCTACCGGCCGTAGTATTCCCGAACCGCTTTTGTCAAAGCATGTCCAGGGGCTGTGGCCCCGCCGGTGGCGCAAACAGGCGATCGAGTTCGTCAAGCTGGGCCGGATTCAATTCAAGTTCGAGCGCACCCAGATTCTCTTTCAGCCGCTCGCGGCGGCCGGTTTTCGGGATCACGATCACGTCCTCCTTCGACAGCAGCCAGGCGAGTGCCGCTTGCGACGGTGTCATGCCGTTGCGCTGCGCGAATCCGGCGAGCTTCGCGTCGCCCAGCAGCCGCGCCTGCTCGATCGGCGAGTAGGCCATCACCGGGATGCGCCGCTCGCGCAGCCAGGGCTGCAGGTCCCACTCGATGCCGCGGCGCGAAAGGTTGTAGAGCAGCTGGTTCGCGGCCACCGCCCCGCCGCCCGGCGCCTTGCACCATTCCTTCATGTCGGAAAGATCGAGGTTGCTGACGCCGAAGTGGCGGATCTTGCCGGCCTTTTGCAGCGCGGCGAAGGCCTCGATGGTTTCGCCAAACGGCACGCTGCCGCGCCAGTGCAGCAGGTAAAGATCAATGCGATCGGTTTTCAGGCGCTTCAGGCTGCGTTCGCAGGCGGCTTGCACGCCCTTGCGCGAAGCGTTGTGCGCCGCGTTTTCCGGCAAGACCTTGGTGACAAGGAAGGCCTCGTCGCGCCGGCCGGCGATGGCCTCGGCCACCAGTTCCTCGGAACGGCCGTCGCCGTACATTTCCACGGTATCGATCAGCGTGGCACCGAGGTCGAGGCCCAGGCGCAGCGTGGCGAGTTCCTCGGCGCGGACCGCGCGGTCGTCGCCCATGTTCCACGTGCCCTGGCCGTAGACCGGCACCCGCTCGCCCGAGGGCAACGCAACAGTCTTCATGCGGCCAGCTGGTCGGCGAACTCGTGATTCACGTCGCGGTGGTGGCTCTCGTCGGCACGGACCGCGATGATGACCTCGCGCAAGCGCGCGTCGGGCGAGAGTTTCCAGTAGTCGATGGCAATCCTGGGCGCAGGCACGTTGGCATAGATTCCCTGATCCACGCCGGCGAGATACTCGGTGTAGCTGAAGACCGCTTCTTCCTCGAAATAACCGACCACGCGATGCGCGGTCTTCGACGAAATCAGGTAAAGCAGGAAGAAAAGGTTGTAGAAAATGCCCTGGGCAAGCAGGACCAGCAGGCGTTCGATCCACGACGGCTGGGCAATATGGATGAAAGTCATCAGGTGCATGCGCTCGTTCTCCGCCTCGTCCAGGAGCGTGCGGATCCAGCCATGATCGCTTTCCATCCGGCGCAATGCACGCAGGTGCTGCAGGGCACCGCCAACCATGCCCGGCACGGCGGCCACCGTTTCGAGCACCACCGCGCGGTGG
>JANORU010000098.1:0-11374 GCA_031415475.1 Hyphomicrobium sp. | reverse complement strand
GACCCCCGACCACGGCTCGCCGGCTTTGCCGCGCGCTTTCATCATCTCCCAGGAAAAGGCGTCCGGCTCCGACTTGAGCAGCCAGTAGGGATCAGGGTGTAGCACCGGCTTGGATACGGTTTTCTTAGCCATTCTTGAGCTCTATTCAGCCAAGACATCGAGACCTTTGCGCTCGATGAGTGAGAGCAGTGTCATCGCCGGACCGCTCGGCCGCCGCTCGCCACGCTCCCATTGGCTGATCAATCCTGTAGTCACATTGAGGTGCCGGGCAAGAACGGCCTGGCTGACATTTTCCCGTTCACGCAGGATTTGAATCTGTTTCGGGGTAAGCTGCTGGACATTGGCCATACAAAGCGCATCGAACTTGCGCATCGTAGTCTTGCCGATCGCACCTGCTGCATGCGCATCTGCTGCAGCCTCATGCACAATCCGCGAAACACGGCTGGCGTATTTTCTAGCCATCGAAGTCAACCTCAATCCAGGCCCCGGCATCAACAAGCTTCTGCAGTCTACGGACGTCGAAACTCAGGAACTCGGCGGCAAGCTCGCGATACCTCAAGAGATCGTTGTCATCGATATTGTCCAAACTGCTTTTTGCATAGCCATCGACAAAGATCGCCCTATCCTTCGATCGATAGAAAATTATGCCCCGGTAACCGCCTGACCGGCCTTTACCCGGCCGCGGCAACCTCTGCTTAATGACGCCCCCACCGAGATCACCATCGACAAGACCCCGTTCGGCACGCCTGACGGCTTCGCGGATTACGTCGTTTGCTATCTGCTCGCTTCGGGCAAACCGGGCGAAGCCCTTCGTCATGAAAACGCGCATAGCGTTACCGATTCAAAACCTACAATATAACACATTGTGCTATAATTCAATCCTCCGCCTTGAGGGGCCGCTGCATCAGGCCGGTGATGGCGTCGTCGACCGACAGTTTGCCTTCGACGATGGCGTGCACGGCCTCCGAGATCGGCATATCGACACCATGCTGGCGGGCAAGGCGGACGACAGCGGCGGCGGTATAGACGCCTTCCGTCACCGCCACCCGGCCGCCAAGGATGTCGGCAAGGCTGCGACCCTGGCCGAGGGCCCGGCCGAGGCTCATGTTGCGCGACTGCGGGCTGCCGCAGGTGAGGATGAGATCGCCGAGCCCGGACAGCCCCATCAAGGTTTCGGGCCGGGCGCCGAGCACCTCACCCAACCGGCGCATTTCGGCAAACCCGCGCGTGACGAGACCGGCATGAGCACTGGCACCAAGTCCCTTGGCATCGACGATGCCGGCGGCGATCGCGAGGACGTTCTTCAAGGCGCCGCCGAGTTCGACGCCAACTGTGTCGCTCGACCAGTAGAGGCGGAACTGGCGGTAACCGAGCCGCTCCGCAAGCATCCGGCCAGTTACTTCATTGCGGCAGGCGACGGTCAGCGCCGCGGGAAGGCCGCGCGCAACGTCAGCGGCAAAGCTCGGACCGGATAGGACAGCGAGCGTCGCGTCGGGCAATTCCTCGCTGATCACTTCGCCGAGCAGTTTACCGGTTGCCTGCTCGATGCCCTTGGCGCACAGAACGACCGGGCAGCCGGACGAAAGGGACGGCGCCAATTGCCGCGAAATAGCGCGCACATGTTGAGCTGGCGCAACCATCAGCAGCGCATCGGCTTTGGCGACATCGGCGAGATCAGACGTTGCTTTCAGTCCTGGATCGAGCGAAATTCCCGGCAGATAGGTACGGTTGACGTGGCGAAGGTTGATATCGTCGACCGTCTCCTGTTCGAGCGCCCACACGACGACACTGCGGCCGCCGAGCCGCAGGGTCTGCGCCAAGGCCGTGCCCCAAGCGCCTCCGCCGATCACACCGACGCTGTCGAGTGTCAAAGACAATCCCCTTCGCAAGCTTTGAGCCGACACTTGAGAGGTTTTCGCGGCTAGCGCAAGAGCCTCATGCCTTGACGCCCGCGCCAACCGCTTTCGGCGCCGAACTGTCGAGCGGCCAGCGCGGACGAACGGCAAAATTCAAAGGATCGGTAAGTCCAAGAGCCAGCCGTTCCGCACCTGCCCAGGCGATCATGGCGCCGTTGTCGGTGCACAGCGCGGCCGGCGGGACGTGCAGTGAAAAGCTGTGTGCGGCGACAAGCCGGTCGAGACGCGATCTCAGCGCCGCGTTGGCCGCTACGCCGCCGGCAACCACCAGACGCCGCGGCGCCGCCGGGCCAAGCCGGTCGACGACAATGTCCATTGCGCGTTCAACCCGGTCTGCAACCGTGTCCATCGCAGCTGTCTGGAACGACGCACATAAATCGCTGATGTCGGTCTCGGACAGCGGCACCAGAGCTTCGGCGTGGCGGCGCACGGCGGTCTTCAATCCGGCAAATGAGAAGTGCGGCTCGGGGCGGCCGGCGAGCGGTCGCGGCAGATCGAAACGCCGCGCATTGCCGGCTTTCGCCCGTTGCTCAACGGCCGGACCCCCAGGCATACCAAGGCCGAGCAGCTTGGCGGTTTTGTCGAACGCTTCACCGAGCGCATCGTCGATGGTCGTTCCAAGCCGCTGGTAGGCGCCCGGCGCTTCAACCAACAGCAGTTGTGTGTGCCCGCCCGAAACCAGCAGCAGCAAATACGGCGGCCGCAATCCCTCCGTCAGTCCGACCGTCAGGGCGTGGGCTTCGAGGTGATTGACGGCGATGAACGGCTTGGCGTGCGCCAGGGCGAGGGCCTTGGCGGTCACCACGCCAACCACCAGTCCGCCATTGAGGCCTGGCCCGGCGGTTGCTGCGATCGCTGCCAAGTCATTTAAGCCGACCCCAGCATCTTGCATGGCTTCCACCACGATCTGGTCGAGGCATTCGACGTGCGCACGGGCAGCAATCTCGGGGACAACACCACCAAACCGGCGATGCTCCTCCCACTGCGACCGGACGACGTTCGATAGGATGCGACCCCGGCCCTCGGCATCGCGCGCCACGACCGCGGCCGCGGTCTCGTCGCAACTCGTCTCAATGCCGAGTACGAGCTGTTCACTGCCGGCCGTGTTCACTTTGACCGTATCCGTGGGCATGGTTTGCAATGAAGTCCGGTCCCGGGCATAGATGCCCTGGCCTGCCAGTGGGCACTTGGCCTAGCATTCGGAGAACGACACTTGCAAGACAAGCCCATCCGAATTGGAACCCGCGGTTCGCAACTGGCGCTGGCGCAGGCCTACGAAGTCCGCGCCAGGCTGATGGCAGCCCATAACCTTCCGGAATCGGCGTTCGACATTCGCGTCATCAAGACGACCGGCGACATCGTGCTCGACCGGCCACTGTCGGAAATCGGCGGCAAGGGCCTGTTCACCAAGGAAATCGAAGAGGCCTTGCTCGCCAACGAGATCGACCTCGCCGTGCATTCCATGAAAGACGTGCAAACGCTGCTGCCGGACGGGCTTGGAATCCGAGCCACGCTGCCGCGCGAGGATGTGCGCGACGCTTTCATCAGTCTCAGGTTTGCGTCTCTCGACGCCTTGCCGCTCGGCGCAACGGTCGGCAGTTCTTCGCTCCGCCGGCAAGCGCAGATCAAGCGAGCGCGCCCCGACCTCAACGTCGTCCAGTTTCGCGGCAACGTGCAGACCCGCCTCAAAAAGCTCGAAGACGGCGTCGCCGACGCAACGTTTCTGGCCTGTGCCGGATTGCGGCGGCTGGGCCTTGCCGACCGAATCACAGCTGCCATGCCGACCGAGATCATGCTGCCGGCGGTCGCTCAAGGCGCCATCGGAATCGAAATTCGACTGGACGATGCCGCAACCGCCGCCGTCATCGTGCCGCTAAATGATGAGGCGTCGGCGACCTGCGTGGCGGCCGAGCGCGCGTTCCTCACCCGCCTCGAAGGCTCGTGCCGGACGCCGATTGCCGGACTCGCCGAATTGCGCTCCGGTGCGCTGTCGTTTCGCGGCATGACGCTGTCACCCGACGGCACGCGTGCCGTCGAAGGTGCGCTTGAGGGATCACCTCGAGACGCGGCGCAACTTGGCACGGCAGCGGCCGACGATATTCTGGCGCGCGGCGGCCGCGATCTGTTCACCTGATGCACGTTCTGGTCACGAGACCCGAGGGTGATGGCGAGGCGCTGCGTGAACGCCTTGAAGCACTTGGCGTCACGGTTTCTCTGGCGCCGATGATTGAAATCAGGCCCGTTGCCGGCGAGATCGATTTCGACGGCGTACAGGCTTTGATGGTCACGAGCGCCAATGCGCTGCGCGCTGTCAGTTCAATTCCAGGTTCGGCTCTATCGCTGCCGCTTTATGCTGTTGGTGACAAGACTGCGGAACGCGCCCGCGATGCAGGATTTCGGACCATCGTGGCTGGCCCTTCGGACGGCCTCGACCTCGTCGCATTGATCGGCCGGCAGCTCGACCCGACCAAGGGCGCGATCCTGCATCTGGCGGGCGATGTCTTGGCGATCGATCCTGCGCCGCTTCTTGCCGCACAAAGCTTCGCGTATCGAAAGGCAACCGTCTATGACAGCATCGCCGCCGATCGCCTTACGGATACGACCCAACGGTATCTAAGAAATGGCGAGATCGACGCTGTCATTCTGATGTCGCCGAGAACCACCGAAGTCTTCACACGCCTCGTCCAATCGGCGGGGCTTCAACAGCAAGCACGAAACTTGACGTACATCTGCTTGTCACCTGCAGTCGCTGCCCCGCTCGCTCCCTTGGACGCCGGAAATGTCATCATCGCAAGCCGTCCCAGGATGGAAGAAGTGCTTGCCCTAGTCGGCAAGATATCGTCAACTTGAAGTCCCTAAAGCCGGTGCGAGCCCGCGATTGAAACGCGCTTGCCGCACTTTTGACGGCGCCATGGTCCACGAGACGGTGAACCGTGTCCAAGTGACGGCGATCCGCCGGCGGCCAGGAGGGGGAATGCGGAACAATGACTGACCAGAAAGACAATTCACCGAAAGACGCGGGCAAAGACGGCGGCCAAGCCAAGCGGCCGCATGCGACGCTCGATTTGCGGGCCGTTGAGATCAAGAACGAGCCAGCGGCCGGTTCGGCTTCGGCCAAAGCACCGGAGTCGCCGGTGACGCCAGCCAGCGCCGGACCGGCCGCCAAAACCGCCGAAATCAGAAGCAGCATGAAAGCCTCTCAAACCCAATTGCCGCCACCACCACCCCGGCCATCCGCTGCCGGCCGTATGGCTTCGCATCTTCTCGCCGGTCTTGCCGGTGGTGTGATCGCGCTCGCTGGCGGCGACTGGATCACGCGGGCAACCGGCATAAGAACGGCTGCCACCACGTTGGAGAGTGCGACCGCCGATCTCAATAGCCGGCTGGCGGCGATCGAGAAATCAGCCGGCGATACCTCGCTTGATGCGGTGATTGCCGATCGCCTTGCCTCGGCAGAAGCGAAGCTCAATGGCTTAGCGCAACTTTCGGCGGACATCACGGCGATCAAAGAGGCCCAGGCCGCGGCGCAAATCGAAACCAAGTCTCTCGCCGAGAAGCAGGCGGCACTCGAAAAGGATACGAAAACCTCGGACCGGCTGACCAAGCTCGAAGCCGATATGACGACGCTGGTTCGCGCGGCCGGCAGCGAGGGCAACTCAGGCGAGCCGATCCCGCAACTCGCGGCAATCAATGGCAAACTCAACGACCTCGAAAGTGCACTCAAAACCGAAATCTCGACGCTGCGGAACACGCTGCCGCAGAACCTCGAAACACGACTCGGCAGTGTGGGCGAGGAAAGTGCAACGGCGAAATCAGCCGCTGAACGGATCGACCGCGAAGTGTCGGCGGTCAAGTCCGAAGCTGCGCGCATTGCGCAGTCCATTGAAGGCCTCAAGTCTGAAGACGAACGGCTCGCTCTTGCGCTGACTGCCGCTAAAGAAGAGGCCGGCAAAGCAACGAGCGCCGCGTCCGAGGTCCGGGAAGGCCTCGACAGCCAAGCCAAGACGTTCGCCAAATCGACCGAGGTCAAAATCGCTCTCACGCCCGTTTCCGAGCGGATCGCGAAAATCGAGGAGAACCTTGACGGCGTCATCAAAACGGAAGACGAGCGCCGGACCAATGCCGAGCGTGTCGTCATTTCGCTCGAACTCGCCAACTTGAAACGCGCCATTGACCGGGGCGGCAGTTTCGCAGCCGAACTTGACGCCGTGCGCAGCGCATCGCCGAAGGACCTCGATTTCACGACGCTGGAAAAATATAAGTCAGGTGGCGCCCCATCGCTCGCGACCCTGCAACGGGAGAGCAAGCCGGCCATCAATGCCATGCTGGATGCGGCGCTGCCCAAGAACACGGGCTCGGTGTTGGATAAGTTGATCGCCGGGGCTAAGACCGTGGTTCGCATCCGCAAAGTCGGCAGCGATCCCAAGGATACGAGCCCTGAAGCGATCGTCGATCACATCGAAGTCGCGCTCCAAGACGGGCGGCTGGATGACATTGCCACTGCCGCCAAAGACCTGCCGCCGGCATCGGCAAACGCCGCCAAAGACTGGCTGGCCCGCATTGATGCCCGCGCCAGCGTTGATACGGCGATTTCCGCTGTCGAGGCCAAGCTGAAAACGGCGTTCCAAACGCCGTCCGGAGCAAACGAGCCAGCAGCCGGGCCAGAAACTGGGCCAGACAAGCCCGGCAAGAGTTAGGATCGCAACCGATGCTGCGTCTCATCCTCTTTCTGGCCGGCGTCTTGCTCGCGGCTCTCAGCCTTGGGTGGCTTGCCGACCGGCCCGGCAGCATTGTCGTCGACTGGCAGGGCTATCAAGTTGAGACGACGCTATTTCGTAGCGTCGTGATTCTGGCGCTTGTGGCAGCCACATTCGCGCTCATCTGGTCGGTGCTCCGCCAGGTCTGGGCCGGACCGGCAAGTATCAGCTCTTTTTTCTCCCGGCGACGGCAGCAGCGCGGACTTGACGCCATTTCGAGCGGCATGATCGCAATTGGCGCCGGCGATGGCGCCAATGCGGCGCGTTATGCGCTGATGGCGCGCAAGACGCTTCCCAACGAACCGCTGACCCATCTCTTGCGTGCGCAGGCGGCGCATCTGTCCGGCGACAAGGCAACAACACGGCGCATCTATGAAGCCATGCTGTCCTCGCCCGACACCGAACAACTGGGTCTACGAGGTTTGTTCGTCGAGGCATTGCGCGAAGGCGAAACCGAAGCAGCCCAACAGTTCGCCGAGCGGGCGCTTACCGCCAATCCTAAGCTCGCCTGGGCGGCTCGGGCGCTGTTTGACATCCACTGCAAAGGCAGCGACTGGCCCCGTGCGCTCGACATGCTCGCCGCTGAGAAGCGCAATCACGCCGTGCCGAAAGTCACCTATGACCGGCAGCGAGCCGTACTGCTGACCGCGCAAGCGCAGAAGCTTGAAGACCCGGAACCTGAACGCGCCTTGACCCTGGCGCTTGAAGCCCACGGATTGGCTCCGTCGCTGATCCCGGCCGCCGCCATCGCCGGTCGCGTTCTGGCGTCGCGCGGGCAGACCGCGAAGGCCGCCAAGGCCATTGAGAAGACGTGGGTTAAGGCTCCTCATCCCGAGCTGGCAACCGCCTATGCGTTTGCCCGCATCGGCGACAGCCCACGGGATCGGGTCGATCGCATCAAGAGGCTGGCAGGCTTTGCCCCCGGGCACATCGAAAGCGCTATCGCGGTAGCAACAACGGCGATCGACGCAAAGTACTTCGACGAGGCCCGGGCCGCCCTTGCCCCCTATCTGGACGACGGCCTGACACGCCGGGTGGCCATGCTGATGGCGCGGATCGAAGGCGAGGAGAATGGCAATAAGGGCCGTGTTCGCGAATGGATTGCACGGTCGGTGGCCGCAGGTGCGGACCCGGCCTGGACTGCCGATGGCGTCGTCGCGGACGCCTGGGCACCGGTTTCACCCACATCTGGCGCGCTCGATGCCTTCGAATGGCGCGTACCGGATTCAGAACGTGAAAACGGCAAGAGCCGCGTCACCGAAGCGTTGCAGGACTGGGTAGCCATCGGGGGCGTACTCGACGACCCAGCCATCGATGTCATTACATCGCCTCGTCCATTGACCGGTACGATGACTGAGCCGGCTCGCACCCGCACCAATGGCCGCCATCAATCCGGGGGCAAGACCGGGCTGGGCACGTCGAAAGTACCAAGCTCACACGGCGCACTTTCAGACGACGCCGATCCACAGACAATGCACCCCGACGATCCCGGCATCGAGAGCGACGAAACGGATACGGCGTCTGCCAAGAACGGCACGTGAGTGGCGCTCTCGTCGCGGACCCCTGGCCCTGGCACACTCCACATGGTCTCAATTCCTGAAGCGCTCGCAAATTCGTGGATTGCCCGCCGCGCCGCGCCCGACCCGGCGGCCCTGGCAACAATTGCGAACCTGAAGCCGGCAACGGTCATCACGGGCGCGTCGCGCGGGATTGGCTTGGCCCTGGCGTCGGAATGGGCAAGGAAGGGCGACCGGGTTGTCATCATTGCCCGGCAACCCGCAGCACTGAATGCTGCCGCCGCCCGAATCTCGAAAGAATTTTCCGTTGAGGTCTTTGCACTGCCGCTCGATGTTACAACGCCCGGCGCAGCGCGCGCGATTGACGCCTTTCTTGAAGCGAATAGCCTCTATTGCGACAGCCTAATCAACAATGCCGGACTTGGGCTCGCCGGGCCCATGTCATCGCACGCACCGGATGCGATCGAAAAATTGATCACGCTCAATATTACCGCACTGACGATTCTCACCCGCCATGTCTTGCCTGGCATGGTGGCGCGCGGGCGCGGCGGCATTCTCAACATTGCCTCGCTCGGCGGCTTCGTCCCTGGGCCTAATCAAGCGGCTTACTACGCCTCGAAGGCGTATGTGATTTCGCTGACGCGGGCGTTGGCGGACGAGGTTGCGGGCCGTGGCGTGCGTATTGCGGTTGTCGTGCCGGGTCCTGTTGCGACCGGCTTTCACGACGCCATGGGTGCCGGTGCGTCGGCCTATTTGCGACTCATGCCGGTCAGCACGCCGGAGCAGATCGCGCGCTCAGCGGTTCGCGGCTTTCGCAATGGCCGGCGCATCATCGGACCCGGAGTTCTTGCAACGCTCGGCAGTTATGCTCTGCGCGTGTTGCCTTATGCGCTGTCGGCACCGATCATCGGCCGGATGCTTGCGGTCCCACTACAGAGGCGCGACTGAACCGCCCGAAATTTGTGATCTGTTAAGACATCCCGCGCTGCGCGTTTGCACAACAGCAATACTTTTCTGGTTGGATAGAGCCCAGAGCAATGGAATTCATGTATTTGCGTATCCGGCGCTTTCGCGGCGATGTATGGGCTCAGCCCCGTGCATCGCCGCATTGGTTTTTGCGCTACTTCGTCTCTTCCGGTGCGCGGTGGTAGACGTCGTCGGTGCGGACGATATCGTCTTCACCTAGATACGTGCCGATCTGGACTTCGATCAGCTCGAGCGGGACCTTGCCGGGATTTTCCAGCCGGTGCCACTGCGTCGCGAAAATGTAGACGCTCTCGTTCTCGCGCACCAATCGCTCGATATCGCCTATGACCACTTTGGCCGTGCCCTGGACCACAATCCAATGCTCGGAGCGGTGATGGTGCATTTGCAGGGACAGTTTGCCGCCGGGATTGACGTGCAGCAGCTTTACCTGGAAGCGCGTGCCGATATTGAGGGTCTCGAAAAAGCCCCACGGGCGGAAATTGCGAAGATGCTGCTCCTGTTCCTTGCGGTTGGAGCGCTTCAGCGTGGCCACGATCTTCGACACGTCCTGTGACCGCGACCTGTCGGCGACCAGCAGCGCATCCGGGGTATCGATGATCACCAGATCCTTGACGCCGATGGTCGACACCAGCCCGCGTTCAGTATGGATATAGCAACCGGTGGTATCTTCCAGCACCGTGTCGCCGTGCGAATAGTTGCCGAACTCGTCATGGGGCGCGATGTCCCACAGTGACGACCAGGACCCGACATCGTTCCAGCCGACATCGATCGGCAGCATGGCGGCAGCAGACGTTTTCTCCATCACCGCGTAGTCGACCGAGATATTTGGCGATTGCGAGAACGCCTTGCGATCAAGCCGCACGAACCCGAGGTCTTCTTCGGCGTGAGCAAGGGCCGATCGCGCGGCTTCCAGAATACGCGGTTCAAGCCGGCCGACTTCGTCGAGGAAGGCGCGGGCATTGAGAACGAAGATGCCGCTGTTCCAATAGTAGCCGCCATCGTTGAGATAGCGGCGAGCGGTTGCCGTGTCCGGTTTTTCATAAAAGGCTTCGACCGCGAAGGCTGCACCGTTGAAGCCTTCGATCGACGCCCCTTTGTGAATGTAGCCATAGCCGGTGTGGGCTTCGGTCGGCGTAATGCCGAACAACACCAACCGGCCGGTCGCAGCAACGGTTGCCGCCCGGCGAACGGCCTCGACGAATTTCGCATCGTCCTTGACCGCGTGGTCGGACGGCATCACGACAAGGATCGGGTTGGCGTGCTCGCGCGCGGCAGCAAGTGCTGCAACGGTGATGGCGGCGGCGGTATTGCGCGCGACCGGCTCCAGAATGATGGCTTTGGGCTCAATGTTCGCCCGCTCGACTTCTTGCTTGAGCAAGAAACGATGATCGTTGTTGCCGAGAATGATTGGCGCGGCAAAGCCGGCGTCCGGTCTTAACCGGGCCAGGGTAGATCCCAGCAACGTCGTTCCCTTGCCATTGAAGAAACGGATGAACTGTTTTGGATACATCGACCGCGATAGCGGCCACAGCCGGGTCCCCGAACCGCCCGACAGTACGACGGGAAATATCGCGCTCATCAATCAACATCCTCTACGGGCCCGCTTGCCCACCAGCGAACCGACGCTATGCCTAGCGCGCTTTCCGATCCGATGGAATCGGATCGGCGCGCCCGGTTTTTGTTCTGTCGCATTTTCAGCGGCGAACCGGTGGCCACTTCGCCTGAAAATGCTCTATCAGGGGTGCCGAGTCGGCTCAATATTCCGTTAAGTTGGCGAAACTTCGAGCGCCAACACCGGTGCTGGCCGGGGACCAGCCGGCTTTGGCGGCAATGGGCGCGCTCGAGCCGAAACCCTTGCAATCGCCGGCACGAGACGCTATTGCCTGCCGGACTTTCCCAATTGGATTGCCGCCTTAGCTCAGCCGGTAGAGCACGTCATTCGTAATGACGGGGTCAGGTGTTCGAGTCACCTAGGCGGCACCAGAATTCCCGATACAACACGTCCCGACAGCCTGTCCGCCGCGATCAGCGGTCATTCAGGTACGTGTTCATGGTCGATACTTTTCTCTCGAGGGCGCCAGCGTCAATCCGGCTGAACAGATGCTTGGTTTGAGGATCGCGAACCAGACTTAGAACCGCGCGGGCGCAGGCCTTCTCGCTCGGATGCGAGACATCGAGCATTTCTATCAACGGGTTC